>JBHJNX010000137.1:0-23889 GCA_050330335.1 Pleurocapsa sp.
GTCAAATATATTAATTGAATTTAATTTTAAATTTTTCATAGTTTTAAAATGGTGTCTGTACTTTTGCGGACATAGTCCTATTTTTACAATATTTATCGTTAAATATCGATCAGGTCAAACAATTAGTATTTTCGCGAAGTTAATAAGAGTTATATCTTTATTCGGCAAACTAGTAGAGTAATTTGTTAAGCTGATAAATAACTTAAAAAATATTCAAATTTAAATCTTTGTCATATATTGTCAAGTAAATCTTTTAGAGAGACTCTTACTTGCACGTTGTGAAATATTTATACAGTAAGAGGTTTATATTTCTGCATTAATGTGCTTGTTTTAATCTTTTGATATTGGCGAGCTTTGATAAAATTTTCAATTAATTGGAGAAAATAACCTTAATGTCAATCGCCAAAAAAACAGCTTTAGTCTATTGTGAGAATCAATTTGGTTTAATGGACGGTAAAACTGCCGCAGGGTTAGTTCGACACTCTGAAACTTATGACATTGTCGGCATAATTGATAGTTCCTTAGCAGGAAAAGATGCAGGAGAAGAATTAGATAATAAGAAAAATTATATTCCCATTTTTGCTAATTTACAGTCAGCATTAGATAACTTATCGAACATTCCTCATTGTTATATTTACGGCAAAGCCCCCTTAGATGGGATCTTGTCCATTGCAGAAAGAGCCTTAATCTTGGAAGCCATGACCAAAGGCATGAATATCATTAATGGTCTTCATGAGTTCCTTTCTGAAGATACTGAATTCATTGAAACGGCTGCGAACTGGGGGATTGAAATTCGAGACATCAGAAAACCTCCCCAATTAAAAGACCTTCACCTCTTCACGGGAGAAATTGCCAAAGTAAATGTTCCTGTAATTGCCATCTTAGGTACTGATTGCGCCTGTGGAAAAATGACTACCGCAGTGGAATTAAATAAAGCTTTAAATCAGCTGGGAATCAAATCGGTGCTGATTGCCACAGGTCAAACAGCAATCATGCAAGGGGCAAAATATGGTGTTTCCATCGATGCGTTAGTGTCCCAATTTGTAATTGGAGAAATAGAAAATGCAGTTGTCCGAGCCTTTGAACTGGAAAGACCCGATATTATTTTAGTGGAAGGGCAAAGTTCAGTTTCTCATCCTGCTTTTATGAGTTCTGTAGGTATTTTAAAAGGATGTATGCCAGATGGAATTATTTTGCAACACCCTCCTGGTAGAAGATTTCGTTGCGATTTTCCTCACCTACCAATGCCAAATATTGTTAGTGAAATGCTGCTGATTCAAGCAATTTCCCAAGTTCAGGTTATTGCGATCGCCCTGAGCCATGAAAATATGACAGAATTAGAAATTCAGAAAACTATCAAAAGCTATGAAGAGCGTCTTTTATTACCAACTACAGATGCTTTAATCTATGGCTGTTCAAAACTGATACGTGCCTTGGGTAATCTTTTTCCCACTCTAGACCGACAGAACCACAAAAATTCTCAAATAGTTCCTTTATTGACAAAGGGGTAAACGTATAACGTTGCCATAACGCTATGAACGTATTTATGCCCAGAATAGAAATTGCTCTATCTCAAATAGAGCATAATGCTCAGATGTTATGTGAACTTTATGGGCAACAGGGTATTTCTTTAATGGGAGTTTCTAAGGCAGTTTTGGGAGAACCTTTAATTGCCGAAGCGATGATTCGAGGAGGAGTCAAGTTTATTGCCGACTCTCGTTTAGAAAATATTCAGAGAATGAAAAATGCGAGAGTATCAACTCAGTTTGTTTTACTTCGCACTGCCATAAGTCAAGCAGAATCAATTGTAGAAAATGTAGATATTAGTCTTAATACGGAAATTGAGACTCTCGAAAAGCTTAACTATTACGCATTTTTGCAAAATAAAATTCATCAAATAATTTTAATGGTGGAAATGGGTGACTTGCGAGAGGGGATACTTCCTCAGGATCTTTTTCTCTTTGTTAAAAGAGTTCTTAGGCTACAACATCTCAAAATTATAGGAATAGGTTGTAACTTAGCTTGTTATGGGGGTATTAAGCCTAATAACGAAAAGATGCTCCAATTATCAGCTTTAGCCAATGCTATGGAAAAACAATTTCAGATTAACTTACCTCTGATTTCTGGAGGAAATTCGGCTAACTATGAATGGTATAAATCTGTTAATGATGTTGGGCGAATTAATAATCTGCGTTTGGGAGAATCAATTCTTTTGGGCTGTGAAACTGTCAACCGCCAAGCCATTCCTGAATTATATACCAATGCTTTTAAATTAATTGCAGAAGTTATCGAATCTAAGATAAAGCCGTCTCTACCCTTTGGCGAAATTTGTCAGGATGCTTTTGGTAATATTCCTGTATACCGCGATCTCGGTATACATAAAAGAGCAATTGTTGCCTTGGGAAAACAAGACACTTCAATCTCTGGTTTAAGTTGCGATCGCGATTTAGAAATACTAGGAGCTAGTAGTGACCATCTGATTGTCAATAGTAAAGACTCATATTTAAAAGTGGGAAGTCCGATAAATTTTAACTTAGATTATGGCAGTCTTTTAATGGCAATGACTTCTCCTTTTATCAAACAGCAATTTATTAAATAATAAGCAAATATGAATCAAAAATACAAAATTCAAGCATTACACATTAAGCCTGGCGATCGCATTATTGCCTATTTCAAGAATAAAATGCAGATTTGCACGGTAAAATACATCTCTACTTCCGATAAAACCAACATTAAACTATCCGTGTTTCTTGGCGAACATTATCGCTATTCAAGCTCAGGTACTATTCAGTTTAAATTAGACACTTTAGTCGATTTACTGAACTAAAATTTTTACGTTTCTCTTAATTACTAAGTGTTGATCCCAGAAAATTTAAGGAGTTTTGGAGCTTTCATAGCTGATGAACGAAATAAAAATTAAAAAATACCAAACCTATGAATATAAAGGATTAAAAATTGGTATTTGGAAGACAGCAGATAGAAAATTTATTCATCGTTCATGGGCTATTATTTATTTGGGCGAGCGTAAATATCTTAGCGATCGCGGTAAAGAAATTCACAAGAATTTTAAGTATTTGTATTTATGGGATTGTTCTTTGCCTGATGGCAACAGTTATAACCACAAATTTGGACAAGACTGTGGCATTTTTTATCCTAGCGATCATTTTGAAGTCACCGAAGCCAAAGCGATCGCTAAAGCCCAAAAAATAATCGATCTAGAATTACAAAAAATAGGAATGGAATTAGTCGATCCCAACATACCAACACATATTTATGATCGCGAGATGGGAGAAGTAACCTTAAGATGGTGTCCCCTAGACGATAATTATGAGTTATAATTATATTATGTTCAAATAATTTATACTTATATTAAGTAAAAGTATAAAAAGTTGGAAAAACATTAAAATAAAATTTGTCCTTGCAAAAGGAGGTACGATCATGACTGCGCAAAATGCTGCTCGAATCTATAAAAAGGTAGAGCAAGCCCAAGCTCACCAAGAAAGACAGAAAGCTAAGAAAGATCCAGAAACTTTCATTCTTCTGGCTAAAGCTAGAGGCTATGCTTTTACACTCAAAGATTTAGAAACTCAACTTAGTCAATTGTCTGATGAGGATGTAGCAGCTATTTTTAATCCAGGTATTGGACAAAGACGACATTTGTTTCCAAGATAAAATCAAAAAATTGCCGAGATCGCTGCTTAGATAGTGAACTTGTGGTGCAATCAGGCTAAAAGCGGAAAACTAAGTTATCTTAGCTTTTCGCCTATTTATAAAATACAAATATTTTAGGAGTTTTTATGTCTTCTTCTTTTAACCAGGGAGTTTTGGTCACAACTATCTGCGAAAATGTATTACAGGATCGTATAATAAAATTGTTAATAACATTAGGTGTTTCTGGCTATACAATTAGCCCAGTACAAGGTGCAGGCAGTCATGGTAAACGCACGGGAGATATGGCTGGTTATAACACTAATATTGAAGTAAAAACCATTGTTTCACCAGAAGTGTCTGACCAATTGCTGGAAAAGCTTCAACAGTTTCCCGAAACTTATGCCTTAATTGCCTTCCGAGAAAATGTAGAAGGTTTATTCGATTAAAATAAATATAAAAAACTAATTTATATTACAACAATTGAGCAAATATAAGCCGCTTTATAGTTGTAATTGTTTTAGTTGTAGTTGAAAGCGTAAATGGTAATAAAAAAATGCATCTAGGAAAAGAATATAGAGCTAATCTACTTAGTTCCCAGAAGCATTGGTTTTTTTTATTTAGATTTAACTAATAAGGCTTAGAAGCGTTGATTTCGAGAACCACCACCAAATGAACTTCTGTCTTCACGAGGTCTAGCTTTGTTAACTTTTAGTTGACGATCCATCCATTCTGCTCCATTTAAAGCTTCAATGGCTTTATCTTCGTTAGCTTCGGATTCCATTTCTACAAAAGCGAATCCTCTAGCACGACCTGTTTCGCGATCAGTGGGAATATGAACCCGTTTAACAGTTCCATACTCGGTAAAGACTTCACTTAAGTCTTCTTGATTGATTTCGTAAGATAAATTACCTACATAAATTGACATATTTTTATTGCCTTCTCAATGAGTGTTGGGTTTAGAGAGACAAGATTATTCGCAAAGAAATGGCTCAATACTATATGGAAAAACCCTTTGATACTGAATAAAAACTTAATCGTTAATCTTTTGATTCTCAGCCTTCATCATAACACTTTTCTGTAGAATCGACGCATCATTTTATTCTTAAAAACGATCGCCTTACTCCTAAAACCTCAGATCTATACTAAATATAGTTTTTTATTGATGACTTAGTGTTGGGTTTTATGGTATTTTTCTTACCATAAAACATTATTTCAAGCAAGTTTTTAAATAAAATGTTATACTTTAAATATGAAAAAACAAAATATTTCGAGTACCATCACCCTTACAAAAAATAGGGTAGCAGCGCATCATATGAGTGATCGAACTGAATTAATCCCTGCTGAGATACAAGCAAATACACGAGAAGAAATTAATCAATGCCTGAATAAATCCTTAGAAAGTGGCTACGTCATTGATGATGAAGGAATTATCAATAACTATGCAACTGAACCCGATATGTACATGGCGAACTTTCCCTCACCAAAACAGCAAAAGCGTTATGTCTTTTTGGGAGTAGGAGCTATGCTACTTATTAGCATTACATTACTAACTGCATTTGCTGTCGGCTAGGTATCAACCTAGTGAGGTATTTTATTCCAATTTGAAATACCTAGTGAGTATCGAGCCTCTCATTTTTGTCTTAGTTTTGGCATCAGGAGTCAGCAATGAATCAACCGACTAAACTATCTCTAGAGGAAGAATTTCAACTCAAAAGATTTTCTGACCAAGTACAGCTGATGTCTCGCGAACAAGCTCAAGAATTCTTAATCGAGCTACATCGGCAAATGATGATTAAGGAAAAAATGTATCAACATTTTTTACTTCATGAATGGAATCTAGATTCAGGGATAGTCTCTAAATAAATTCCAGAAAAGGACTGGCTGTGCTTGAGAGCCATCAATCTTGTCTAGCTCGATTCACAGTGCGATCGATAATTACAAACTGTCAAAACCTTGATTTGCAAGCATTTAGGGTTTATTCACTACATTACCAAAGATTCCTCATGGCTATATTTTCCAATCTCATTCCTATTCCCGAAGCAATTCAGAATCAGTCTAGTGTTAGTTCTCTTAAACAACGTCTTGATTGGGGTGAACCAGCCCTAACTATTATTGATGTCAGACCGAGAAAACTTTTCAATCTTACTCATATCAGGGGTTCTATGCCTATGCCGATGGACGAACCTAACGATCTTACTCTTGCTAGTCTAGAATCGAGCCGTGACATTTATGTTTACGCAGAGACAGATGAGCAAACTGCTGTAGCAGTAAACAAACTGCGCCAAGCTGGTTATCAACACGTTTCTGAATTAATTGGCGGTTTAACTGCTTGGAAAAAGGCTAAATATCCAATTGGCTAAATATCCAATTGTCGGTTGATGGACTATGTCTGTACAAACAGACCAAGTACCCAATTAACACAAAAAGTTTTCAGTTTGATTGCAGATATCACGCCCTACAGTTTTTTCAGAATTGATGACGCTGATGATGCACTTTCAATTCACTTTTGGAGTTTTTATTTCATGTCTATAACTATTAATTCTGCTCAGTCTATCTTTTCAGATACTCAAGTTGCCAATGTTGTTCCAAGTGTAATTGAGCGATTCAATAAACTTAAGGCTGAAGATCAACTGGCATTGATTTGGTTTGCCTATACTGAAATGGGCAAAACAATTACGGTTGCAGCACCAGGCTCGACCAGTATGATCTTTGCCCAAAAACTGCTCGACCAGATTAAGCAGATGTCTCCTGCCGAGCAAACACAAGTCATGTGTGACTTGGCAAATCATACTGATACACCTTTATGCCGTTCCTATAGTTTCTTTACTACGAATCTAAAATTAGGCTTCTGGAATCAATTAGGAGAATGGATGGAACAAGGAATTGTTGCCTCTATTCCCAAGGGTTACAAGCTTTCATCTCAGGCTAATTCTGTGCTAATGGCAATTGAAAATGCCGATCCTGGACAGCAAATTACTATCCTGCGTAATGCTGTGCTTGATATGGGCTTTGATTCAAAATCTCCTGGTAGTCGCCAAAAAGTCCGAGAACCGATCTCTACCCCTACTACAATAGCAGCCCGTACAAGAGTGTCTATCGAAGGCGTGACTAACACCACAGTGCTAAGTTACATCAACAATATGAATGCTAACGATTTTGACGCTGCTGTTGGTCTATTTGCCCCTAATGGTGCTTTACAACCGCCCTTTCAAAAACCCATTATTGGTCGTGAAGCAATTTTAAGCTATATGCGGGAAGAATGCCAGGGACTTGAATTGATACCGAAACAAGGCACTATTGAGTCAATGGACGAAGGCTATACTTCCATTAAACTTACAGGAAAAGTTCAAACTCCTTGGTTTGGTTCTAGTGTTGGTATGAATATTGCTTGGCGATTTTTACTCGATCCCCAAGACAATGTTTTCTTTGTAGCAGTCGATCTATTAGCATCACCAAAAGAACTACTCAACCTAGTACGTCAAAAGTAAATTAGCATCTTGACTGAACTCAAGCATCAGCAAGTAATACTAAATCCTGTTGGTCTACAACGTTTAAAAGTTGGGTAAAGACAGGAAGATAGGGTTTTTAAAGTGCGGCAACGGCGGTCTACAATAGGTATTTAATTGAGGAATCATCATGGGAGATAAAAAAAGAGGCAAGACCCCGCGTCGCCGATAGGCGCAAGGGAACGCTTGCCGAGGCAACAAAGAAGCCAAAAAACCCAAACAGCAATCAGATGGAACTAAAAAGCAAAAGAAAGAACCCAAAAAATATGATTGATCGCTGATCAAGTAGTCACTGTACAACTGCAATCAATCCTACAAAACTCCAAATATCGATAATCTTAAATTGCTGCATAATCGCAAAAAGTGATGTAGGGACAAAAGGCGCATTTTTCCATCGTCGGGGTAGCAGTATAATTGCCAGCTTCTAGTTGTTCTACCACAATATCTATTTCTGGAGCGATCGCGTCTAAGTCTTGGGAGGAAAAGGTATGGATCTGGTTGTGTCGTAGATAGGCAATGTGTGCTTGCGATCGCTCTAGGGCGCGGGCATATGCCCACAGTTGAAAGCGATGATCTTGAGGTTGCATAGTGCGATCGCTTTTATAATCTAAGATCCAGTTGTGACCGACTAAATCTACTATGCCGTTAAAGGTGATCTTTCCTAATTGTATAGTAATGCGTTGTTCTTTTTGAATTGCCGTATCGCGGAAAAATTTATAAGTAGTCAGTTGAAAAAATTGTTTGGCGATCGCCAAAGCTTCGGTGAGAATTTCTGGCTCTACTGTCGTGTCGGCGAAGGGAATTAAGGCGTTAGCATCGATAATATTATGTTCTAGGGCGGCGTGTACTAATGTACCAATTTCCATTCCTATAGCCATTCCTTCACCTAAACCAGGGTGTCCATCCATAAATTTAAGTTTGAATCTTTGGGGACATCGGGCATATTCGGTTAAAGCCGTGACGGGGAGTTCAGAGATACCAGAACCAACAGAAGTTAACAGTAATGGGGGCAAGATATCGGGTACAGGGGGAATGGGGGGTACAGGTGGCAAAGCTTTTTCCGCTACCAAGGGAATAGTTTCTATCGGGATTTCCGCAGCCTGCAAACCTGGCTTTAATCTAGCTAAATCTCCCTTATCTAGATCGCTAGCACTTAAAATTAGGTAATCTCGCGCTCTAGTTAAAGCTACATACAATACTCGCAGTGCTTCGTCAGCTTCCCGTTGCTGTTGTCGATAATTCAACCAAGTATAGAGAACAGGTTGATGTTCCTGGTTATAAGATTTAACTGCAACTCCCCATTGAGGATCGAAATAAACCCCAGGGGGAATAAACGAGCGATCGCGACTTAAATCCCCTACTACTACTACAGGCCACTCTAATCCCTTAGCGGCAAATACAGTCATCAAAGCAACCGCATTATCAACAGTAACTACGGGACGGGGTACTGCTACCTCATTGTCGGCTAAACTTTTAAGACGGCGCACTACACCAAATAGATCGTATGTTTCCTGTTCTAAATTTTTAACTAATTCGTGAAATCCTTGCCAGTCTGCCAATCTTCGTTTTGCACCTGGTAAATTAGCAATTACCGCCGTATATCCCGTCAGACGATCTGCCATTTGTAACAACCGAGACGGTAAAGTGCGATCGCGCTGGGTTAATAGTTGTTGTAATACTGTAACTGGATGGGATAATTCTGGTAAATCCGAATCTAGAATGATCTGCCACCAAGAATCTTTTTTTGGGCGCAAGGCCTGCATCCCTGTATTTTTTAATTGAAATAGAATGCGATCGCACTTGGCAAAAAAGGGACTCCGCAACACCGAAACTAAAGCAATATCGTCTTGTGGATCTGCCAAAAACTTTAATAATACCCAGGCATCTTTAGCTTCTCTGGTAGCTAATAAATTCCCCCCACCAGCAGGTGCGACGGGAATACCAGCAGCAGCGATGGCTTCGGCATAAATTTCTAGAGGTTGCCAGGTACGAGTTAAGATGGCAATATCTTTTGGCTGGATAGCCCGTAGTTGTTGGGTTGATTTATTGTAAACTAAAATGCGATCGTCTAACATCTGTTTGAGTTTGGTAGCCAGACAATAAGCTTCCATGCGCTGACGCTGCGCTTTATTAGATTTTTGTCCATCTTCTGATGCACCAATAGCAAATACTTGTATATCAGGGGTGGATAGAGTTGTTTTTCTGTTCCCTTGTAACGGTTGATGATATGCCCCCAATAAAGGTGCAAAAATTTGATTCAGGCGATTAATTAAACTGCCATGGGTGCGAAAACTTTGAGAGAGAATTATTTCTTGATTGTTGTTATCTTCTGCCAACAAGCGATCGCGAAATTGTTGAAAAATCCGAATATCGGCACGTCTAAAACCATAAATCGACTGTTTGATATCGCCGACAATGGTTAATTCAGTTAATTCTGTCAAGATGGTTAATAGTTCGGCTTGAGTAGGATTAGTATCTTGAAATTCATCTACTAAAAACACTTGCCATCTCTGTCGATAATAATCTCTAACTTGAGGATTATGTAATCCCTGCAAAGCATAAATTTCCAAATCACTAAAGGTAAGTACTCTTGCCTGTTGTTTGAGATTATTTAAATACAACCATACTTCCTGGTATGCTTCCCTTAAAGCAGGAAGTATGGTTTTAAGTTCCGTGTCGGCGGACGTTAATTGTAAGTTGATTAATCCTTGTTTGAGGGCATTTCTAATTAATTCTCGTAAAGATGTCAAAGCCGCTTTTAACTCTTTAAAACTATTACCTTGCCAATTCTTTGGACTACCTACTCGGAGATTTATCGTATTAATAACTGCGATCGCTTGATCTATATTGCTTTCTTTTTCCAAATCTGCGATCGCTTGAATAACTTCCTGGCGAATTGTTTCTAATTTATCTGCTTCTTTGCCTTGAAATTGTGACAAAATTGACTTATTTTTCTGCCAACTATCATTATTAACTAAATCTTTGATCGCCGTATTTCTAGCTTGAACAATTAAACTTTCCCAATCTTGAATTCCCCGTTCAATGGCCAAATTTGCCGTATAAGGATCGTCAAGCAACTGAGTTAAAATATCCGACATTAAAGAATAAGGAATTACCTCATAAAACTGTCGCGGTAAATTAACTAATGCCTGCGTCAAACTATTGTTTAACCAAATTTTTCCTTCTATATCGTCTAGAACTTGAAAATCGGCAGGAAGATTAATTATTTGAAAATGTTCCTGACAAATACGACTGGCAAGAGCGTGAATCGTACTGATTTGTGCCGCTTCCAATTCTGCTAAAATATCGAATCGTTCTGGCATTTGTTGTGTCACCAACCAACGAATTCGCGATCGCAATTCTGTAGCTGCTTTTTCTGTAAACGTTACTGCCACAATTGCCAGAGGAGATAAATTTCTATCTCGCAAATAATGTAAATACCTCTGAGCCAACATATGGGTTTTACCAGTACCTGCCCCCGCAGTTACCACGACACTATTCGGTGCATAAGCTGCGGCTTGTTGTTCTGGAGTCATTTCATTTATCATTTATCAATGCAGAATATTTAATGTTTACAACCTCATCTTTCATTCCTCTTTTGGACTAAATTACGAACTATAGCAGCCAATCTTGCCGCACTATCTGTTAATGCTAGAGAACTAGCTTTATCTGCCATAGCTTGTAATTGTTCGGGCGATCGCAATAATTGAGACACTTGTTGAGTTAAAACTTCTGTGGTTAGTTGTGACTGTTGATAAACTATTGCTGCGCCAGCCTTAGCAAATTCTTGAGCGTTATAAGTTTGATGATCTTCTGCGGCATAAGGATAGGGAATTAAAATAGCAGGAGTGTCGGTAAAAGCTAACTCGGTTAACGTACCCGCACCCGCACGAGAGATCGCTAAATTGGCTCTTTGTAATAATCCTGCCATATTCTCATAAAAAGGCAGAGATATATAATGAGGATGTTGTAAACTTTTTGTATCAAGATCGTTATTTCCCGTTAAATGTACTATATAAGCTCCCTGTTCTAACCAACTTGGAGCAGATTCTCTAACTATTTGATTAACTGCTACCGCACCCTGAGAACCACCGACAACTAAAATCAAAATAGCTTCAGCAGGAATATCTAAATCTAAATCCTGTGGAGTCAGAAATTGAGAGCGAACTGGAGTACTGACATAAACTGTATCCACTTGGGGTAAATATTGCGCCGTACCTGCAAAACCCAAGGCTACTGTATCGCACCAACGACTTAACCAACGAGTCACCTTACCAGGAATAAAATTAGCTTCGTGTAAAACCGCAGGTTTTTGTTGTAAGCGAGCCGCTAAAATAGCAGGTGCAGCAATATAGCCACCTGTAGTTACTACCGCATCGATATTTTTGTCTTGAATCAGTTTTTGAACTTGAAATATCGCACCAATAAAGTTGCCGATAATTTTAATGGTCTTGAGACTAAAACGCTGCTGAAATCCTTCGACAGTAATAGTATTGAGGGGATATATTTCTGGGATCAGTTTAGTTTCCAAACGATTGGGAACTCCCAACCACTGTATTTCATAATCTGGTAGTTGCTGTGCCAAAGCTAGTGCGGGAAATATATGTCCTCCCGTACCACTAGCAGCAATTAAAATACGAGTTGGAGATGATGGTACCATGCTTGGTTATCAGTTCTAAAATAACACAAAACATTGTAACAACCAGTCTCAGGGAATCGAAATTAAAAGCCCATGACTTGCGCTACAGTTGCTAAGTCGGCTTTAATTCCTTGTTTTACTGTATTCTGACTATGGGCGATCGCGCTATCGGGGTCTTTTAAACCGTTGCCAGTTAACACACAAACCACAGTAGCATTATCAGGTACTCGGTCTTTTACTTTTAATAAACCAGCTACAGAGGCGGCACTGGCAGGTTCACAGAAGACACCTTCTAATCCTAACTTGCGGTAGGCTGCTAAAATTTCTTCATCGGTAACGGGATTGAATTCGCCTTGACTGGCTTGTTGTGCGGCGATCGCTTTATGCCAGTTGGCAGGGTTGCCAATGCGAATTGCCGTAGCAATAGTTTCGGGATGGGCTACGGGTTGACCAGAAATAAAAGGCGCAGCACCAGAGGCTTGGAAACCCATCATTTTCGGCAGGCGATCGCTCTTACCAGCCTGATGATATTCACAAAATCCCATCCAATAGGCACTAATATTACCGGCGTTACCTACGGGAATACAAAGCCAATCGGGAGCATTACCCAAAACATCAACAATTTCAAAAGCGGCGGTTTTTTGCCCCTGTAAGCGGTAAGGATTAACGGAATTAACTAAAGTTACGGGATAGTTATCCGATAGAGAGCGCACGATGTTTAAGGCATCATCAAAATTACCTTCGATGGCAATTACTTCTGCTCCATAAAGTAGAGCCTGTGCCAATTTACCCAAAGCGACATATCCATCGGGAATTACCACCAAAGCACGCATTCCGGCCCGACGAGCATAGGCGGCGGCGGCGGCGGAAGTATTACCCGTACTGGCACAAATTACTGCTTTTGCCCCTGCCTCTTTGGCTTTCGAGATTGCCATGGTCATGCCTCGGTCTTTAAAACTACCCGTAGGATTAAGACCATCATATTTTACGTACACCTGTACCCCACGCCCGATTTCATTAGCGATCGTCGATACGGGAATTAATGGCGTGTTACCTTCAAGCAGAGTCACTACTGGCGTTGTTTGGCTAACTGGTAAATAGGAGCGATAAGTTTCGATTAAACCTTGCCAGTTGTTAGCAGATTGAGCGACAGCAGGTGGAGATGAATTAGCAGGGGGGGTAATCAGAGTCACGGGCTGTTATACAGTTATCAGTTATCAATTATCAGTTATCAGTTGTGAATCAACACGAGAAAGAACGTTGGGGGCAGCGCGTAGGCGCAGAACGCCCCTTTATCGTCCGTGCGAAATAAACCCTTCGGGTGAGCGTGGAACAAGCCGAAATAAATCCGGCGTTTCAGCCCACCAAGGTTTCCTCGGCATTTCCTCCCGTCAAAAATTACTTTTGTTCGATAACTACTTCAGACCTTATTTTACCCTGGTATTTACCTCTAGGGAGGGATGATTTGGGGTTATGGTAACGATCTTTGCGAGCAGGACGACTGCCTTTCTTTTTGATAACGGGCTTATTGCTGTATTCGGGAACTTCCCAGTCACCTTTCATCCAGTCGGGACAATCGCGGTCGTAAACCATTTGTAAAGCTGCTGCCGCGATCGCTTGTGCGTCGTATTCATCACTTAATTCTCTGACCAAAGGTAAGAAAGATGCCATTCTTTCTCCTGCCAGAGTTTCTTTGATGGTACTTTGTAGTTTAGCCAATCTCTGAGCTTCTACCTGGGCGCGATTGGGAATTTTAGCAACTTCTAATTTTTGACGCAGACGCTGTTCGATCTGTTTTAGTGTACGGCGATCAATCGGTTGAGCTAGAGATATTGCCGTACCCATTTGACCTGCACGACCGGTACGACCAATTCTGTGGATGTATGTTTCTGTATTATCAGGCAAGTCATAATTAATTACGTGGCTTAATCCCTGCACATCCAATCCCCTAGCAGCAATGTCTGTCGCCACTACCATTCTGATTTTGCTTTCACGAAAACGCTTAACTAGACGTTCCCTTTGCATCTGGCTCAAATTGCCATGATATTCATCAACGCTGTGTCCTGCTTCCAATAACTTGCTAGTTAATTCGCTGGCAGTACGTTTGGTGCGAACAAAGATAATTGCCGATTCTGGTTGTTCGATTTCTAAAATTGGTTGGAGTGCTTTAATCTTCTGCCAACCGCGAGGCACCATATAGACAGACTGGTCGATTCTAGTGGGTGCGGCTTGGGGTTGCTTGACTGCAATGTTGATTGGTGAATTTAAAAAGTCGTCGATCAACTGTTTAATCTCTCTGGGCATTGTGGCAGATAAACAGGCTGTTTGTCTTTCTTTTGGAGCTTGACGGAGGATTTTTTTAATGTCGTCAATAAAGCCCATACTGAGCATTTCATCTGCTTCATCCAAAATAGCCAAGCGCAGTTCTTTGATGCTTAATTCTTTACGTTCGAGTAAATCAATAATCCTACCTGGAGTACCGACCACGATGTGAACTCCCCGACGTAATTTACTAATTTGCCGTTCGATCGATTGACCGCCATAAACAGTGAGGGAATAAATGCGTCTGTTTTTAGAAAAATCCTCGATCGCTTGTCCTACTTGTTGAGCTAATTCTCTGGTAGGAGTCAAAATTAATACCTGTACAGCTTTGCTGCCACTATCGACAAGCTCTAGTGCAGGTAGAGAAAAAGCGGCAGTCTTACCAGTCCCAGTTTGGGATTGACCGACAATATCTTTTCCTTCCAACAAAGCGGGGATCGCTTGTTGTTGTATTTGAGTCGGTTCTGTAAAACCAAGATTTTCTAGTTGTTCCAAACAGGCTGGAGATAGTCCTAAATCTTTGAAAGTAGTTGTCATAAGTTGATGTTGTGTTGTCAATAATGTTACTGGGTTTACTTTGAAAAACTTTACAGTTTTTATGGTTTGAGACGATTACTTCATTTGGAGTGTCACTTCGAGAATTGCTGAATTACTAACTAAATTGGTAAAGATTCGTCCCTCAATAACCATTGTTTTAGACTGTCGAGTATGCTGCTACTGCAACTTCCCCATAAAGGTCATAAACATCTGCGGCAGTGATATTTATAGGGACAATCGAACCGAGAGAGGCAGTACCGCGAACGTACACCAGCCCATCTACTTCGGGAGCAAATTGCGGCGAACGACCGATAAGTTGTCCGGTACTGGGATGTTCTTGTTCAACTAGAACCTCAAGAGTTTTACCGATATAGCTGCGGTTTTTAGCCGCAGCGATTGGTTGTTGCACTTCCATTAGAGTATCTCGGCGATTTGAGCTAATCTCTGGGGAAACTCGATTGTCCATATTGTAGGCGGGAGTACCGACTTCAGGAGAGAAAGTAAATACACCTACATGATTGAATTCATGACGCTTGACGAATTCTACGAGATGCTGAAAATGTTCTTCTGTCTCTCCAGGAAATCCCACAATAAAAGTAGTACGCAAAACTGCTTCTGGGAGTTCCTGCTTAATCCGTTCAATGATGGCATCACTTACCCTTCCCTGCCAAGGGCGATTCATCGCTCTTAAAATTTCGGGATGGGAATGTTGCAGTGGCAAATCTAAATAAGGCAATATGTTGGGAACATCTCTAATAGCAGCTATTACTTTAGGAGTTAACCCCGTGGGGTATGCGTAGTGAATTCTAATCCAGGAAATGTCAACTTTTCCTAATTCATAAAGTAACTCTGCCAGCTTTACTTCGCCATATAAATCTAAACCGTAGTTGGTAGTGATTTGAGAAATTAAAATTAGTTCTTGCACTCCCTGTGCTGCTAACTCTCTAGCTTCAGCAACGATAGATTCGATGGTACGCGATCGCTGATTGCCTCTTAAATGAGGAATAATACAAAAAGAGCATCGGTAGTCACAACCTTCTGCGACTCTCAAATAAGCTACTCCTTCAGTAGTAGTGCGATAGCGGGGGACTGTTTCATCAGCAATATAAGTAGGTTCTGAAGATATTTCTTTTACCCTTTCTCCTAGTTCGGCACGTTGAATTACATCGACTATTTTATGATAGTCACTACTGCCTACTACTGCCACTGCTTCGGGAAGTTCTTCTAAAAGTTCTTCCTGAAAATGTTGCGCCAGACAACCAGTAATTACGATTTTTTTCTTGGCTTCTGCCAATTCTACTAAGGTACGAACTGATTCTTCTCTCGCGTCTTGAATAAAACTACAGGTGTTGACAATAACGTAGTCGGCTAACTCTTCGTTAGAATCTACCTGATAGCCTGCCTGAGTCAGTAACCCAAGCATATGTTCTGAATCTATACGATTTTTTTCGCATCCCAAGTGCGACATTGCTACAGTTGGCTTATTTGCCATACTTATCCTAGTAATAACCTGTACGAATATTTTGTTATGTGTGTGAAGTTCAAGTTATTAATTACTTATACGCGATTGAGTTATACAAGCTCAAAATAACTTGCGGTCAGATGCAATATCTTTTAGTTCGATTGGAGCGTGGTAAGTTCGATCTTCAACATTTGTGAGGGGCTGTCCCCTGAATTCAATTCAGTGGCGGGGTTCATAAACGCTTGAACTTGGTTCAAGCGACGACCCCTTGCTTGTATGCCCCGTTATCTGACCGATGATTAGCTCAAACCCCGTCATTCTTACGGCGGATTTAGGCTAACTTAATTAGTTATTCGAGCCGCAAAATTGACTAAAAATCGCCGCAAACACCGAACCTTTAGTTCTTTTAACTATGGAAAACCATAATTACATCTTTGTCAGACAAAGATATTAGATACTAAAGTCAAGGTATTATATAGAGCGGTTAAGTGTTAGACACTGTCTCTGACAATATAGTGTTCGATTAAACGTATCTATGTTTAGATAATTGTAATCTTATCGTTAAAATATATTAACAGATAAAGCGATAATTTGAAATCAATTTAGTAAAAATAACTACTTTTGTTGGCAGATTATTTATCCGTATCAACTGCAATATATTAGTAATAAAATAGACACCTATTTGGTTACAGCGTTTTTTCTCTGGCTAACTTTGTGAAATAATCAGCTTTGTAGCGGAAAATTGGAGAGATTTCAGTCTTAACACAACCTTTGACAGGTATGATTTTATATTTGAGAGTAAAGGTTGCTCTTAAGGTCGCGGCGCGAACCTTAAACGAGAAGAGATAGGAAGAAATTTTTTAATCAAAAAAAATCAGCGTGGACTTAAAACAGATATTCAAAACTAATAATCCAATCATCGGGGTAGTTCATTTGCTCCCCCTACCAACCTCTCCTCGATGGCAGGGAAAACTTGCCCAAGTAATTGCCAGAGCCGAACAAGAAGCTACGGCTTTAGCGGCTGGAGGAGTAGACGGCATTATCATCGAAAATTTTTTTGACGCGCCTTTTGCCAAAGATTGTGTAGATCCTGCGGTAGTAAGTGCCATGACTTTAATTGTTGATCGCCTTCAAGGGATGGTAACTCTACCTTTGGGTATTAATGTACTGCGCAACGATGCTCGAAGTGCCATGGCGATCGCTATATGTACAGGAGCGCAATTTATTCGAGTTAATGTCTTGACGGGGGTAATGGCAACAGATCAGGGCATTATTGAAGGACAGGCGTACGAATTGTTGAGATATCGACAGCAATTGGGGTCAAATGTGGGTATTTTAGCCGATGTTTTAGTCAAACACGCCCGTCCTTTGGGTACACCTAATTTAACTACTGCGGTAAGAGATACGATCTATCGAGGTTTGGCAGATGGTGTAATTTTATCTGGCTGGGCAACCGGTAGTCCTCCTAGTTTAGAAGATTTGGAATTAGCGGTGGCGGCGGCCGAAGACACCCCCGTGTTTATTGGTAGCGGTGCTAACTGGCAAAATATCCCTCAACTAATGCAAGCAGCTGATGGGGTTATTGTCTCGAGTTCTCTCAAACGTCAGGGAAAAATCACCGAAACTATCGATCCTATTAGAGTTTCACAATTTGTTGAAGCCGCCAGAGAAACCATAGTCCAGAGAGAAATTAGCAAATCTATTCCTCAGAAAAATAGTAGAGTAATTTGAAAAAAGAAAGAAGAAAGAATTAACCAATAACTAATAACTGATAACTGTTCTTCCCTCAAGCTATAATTTCAGCATTCAAAGAGTTATTATTACGAATTAGTTATGCGCCGTCGACGTTCACTTCCCTGGATCTATCGCTGGTCGCGTCCGATTATTGGAGCGATCGCTATTGCTGGGGCAATTCTGACCGCTTATTTAACTATCACCAAATTAACTGGAACTGGTCCTGTATGTACGGCTGAGGCTGCGGGGGCTGGTGGAGGTTGTGGGGGGGTGTTAGATAGCCCCTACGCTGAGGTTTTGGGCTTGCCTTTGAGTTTATTTGGCTGTCTGGCTTATATCAGCATGGCGGGTTTTGCCCTAGTGCCTCTAGCAATTAATCGCGATCGCTCTAAAGAATTAAAAAGACAATTAGAAAATTGGACTTGGTGGTTGCTACTAGCTGGTAGCACTGCTATGGCAGTCTTTAGCGGTTATTTGATGTATATTTTGGCTACTGAACTTAAAACAGTATGTTTTTATTGTATTGGTTCAGCTTTGTTTTCTTTGAGTTTATTAATTCTGACTTTAATGGGTAGAGATTGGGAAGATATTGGGCAGATTTTGTTTATCGGGATCGTAGTGGCAGTATTGACTTTAGTGGGTACTCTGGGCGTTTATGCCAATGTTAATGCCATTGCCGAAGACTATACTACAGAAGTAGTCGATGCAGATGGACTGATTGCTATTCCTCTGCCTAAAACCAATCCTGAACCGCCATCTGGATGGAAAGTCACTACAACTTCTGGAGAAAGTGAAATTGCTCTGGCCAAACATTTAACTGCCAGTGGAATTAAAAACTATGGGGCTTACTGGTGTCCTCACTGTTACGAACAAAAGCAGTTGTTAGGTCAAGAAGCATTTGCCGAAGTTGATTATATCGAATGCGCCCCAGATGGCAAAAACCCGCAACCAGATGTCTGTCAAGCCGCAGGAATTCAATCTTTTCCTACTTGGGAAATTAATGGCAAACTAGAACCAGGGGTTAAAACCGCCTCCGAGTTAGCCGAATTGTCTGGTTATCAAGGACCAAAAGATTTTAAATATAAATTGCGTTAATTAATTTATAAATTGGCGTAAATTAAATATTTGCTCGAATCTTAGGGGTTTTGCCTGGCAAAGCCCTTTAATATTGGCTATATGTGATTAAAATGAGACAGTTTGAAAGTCTCAATCTAAATTAGGATAAACAGCGATCGCATGAATAAAGGATGTTTTTGGCTCTGTAACTGGGGAATTTGGGGTATTTGGGGCATCAATTCGGCTATGGCTCAACCCACCATACACAATCAGACTAATTCTTCAACTGAACCTAAAATTAAAATTCAGCCAGCAACTAATCAATACCGAGTGACAGTTACACCTTTAGCAGAACAATTATTCGCTCAACCGACAGCCAAACATCTTAGGGGTGGTGAAGTCATCATCAATGTCAATACTCGTCTATATTTTTTACCAAATCTAGTTCTAGAGAGAATAGATGAAGACGATACTGCTGTTAATTTTAATACGGGTTTTAGTTGGGGAATTACTGAGAAGCTACAATTAGCTTTGCAATTTCAGCACGTAGACAGTAGTTCTCCCGCTAAACAGGGCATTGCCACTTCTTTCCGCACAGAAGATAACGAAGCTGCACTAGAACTCAAACAACAACTATGGCAAAATGAGGCTCAAACCCAAGCTTTAAGTGGTGTGTTGGCCGCTTCTTGGGGAACAAGGGGTTTTAAGTTTTCGGGAGGAGTTCCAACAACCGAAATTAATAATCGAGATATTTTTGTTGCTTTAGCAGTGCCGTTTACCGCCAATCTAGGCGATCGCACTCAAGTCAATCTTGTTCCTACCGTGGCATTTTTTAAAGAAGAAAGTGCTGTTTTTTTTCATCGTCTTCCTGATGATGACAGTTCCTTTGGCACAATGTTGGGTTTAGGGGGAGGAGTTTCTTATCAAGTTAATTCCCAATTATTGCTTTGGGGAGATACCTTTGTACCATTGACGGGGAATAACAGCGTTAATCAAGGTTCGGGAAAGCCAGATAAAGCGATTATTTACAATGCTGGTTTGCGTTATTTAATTAATCCCAGTCTAGGATTAGATCTTTATGCTACCAATACCTTTGCTAGTTTTGCCCCTCTATCTCTGACAGGCGATCGCGAGTTGATGGGAATCGGTACGCAGTTAATTTTTATGCCGGGTTTTATCCCTGGTAATCGTCCCATTTCAGAGAGTTTTTCAGAAACCAAGGCGATGGATAATACTCCGTCTACTATCGATGGTTTGGCTTTCTTTGATGGAGATGTAGTAGCTAGTGGTAATTTTATTCTCGATGTTCATGGTGGTAGTCAGGGAATTCAAACTGCTTTACGTTATGGTTTGCTGCAAGATTTAGAAGCAGGAATTTATTTAGATTATATTTCAGGAGATGGAGACGAATCGGAACAGGGTATAGCTACTAAAATTCGACTGCTGAATCAAGCTGAAAATGAACCTTTGACCATGAGTTTGGCGGCGACAGTTAGTTTGGGTAATCAAGTATTTTCCAATTTTACTACCAACAACCGACAGGAATTTGAGCGACGTGGATTTCCTAAACGAATTCCTCTTTTCACTCCTGGGGGAGATAATGGCAAACAAGGTAAAGAGTTTATTGCTACTTTCTCTTTACCGTTACAATATCAACTAGACTACCAGACAGCAGTTTGGTTGACTCCTATGGTAGGATACGCACAACGAGCAGGTATAGAATTATTTGGTTTTAATCTCGGTGGTTCGGTAGCAATCAATCGAGAATTGAGTTTAGTGGGAGAAATTGGTGCTAATTTTATTGGTGAGGGAAATGCTTTTATTGGTAACAGTCGGCAAAACGAAATTCCTCTAACTTTAGCCCTACGTTGGACACCTTTATCTTTATTAAAACGTCAGCCTTCAACTACTAGTAACGATCCCAGATTAGAATTTTATCTAACTAATCGCGTCGGATTCTCTACCTGGCATCAACTTCGCGTCAGGGATCAGAATCGTACAGCAATTGGAATTGGCTTAAATCTACCTTTCTAATAGCTATTTTTGGAGCATTAAACTACATTTAACCAATTTTCTACCTCTTGCCAGCCTAAACCCTTCCGAATCACAGAGGGTGGATCTGTAGTAAAATCGAGAATGGTAGACACTTTAAATCCTGGCTCGGTGTGGTGATCGATAATGATATCGACTTGTTTTTCTAAGACATCAAATAATAGGGCTTTTTCTACACCAATGGTAGGATAATCTCCTGCTTCATCGGGTATGTGGGCGGAGGTGGAAATAATCGGATTGCCCAAATTTTTTAATAATTCTTGACATAATACAAGATCGGGAACGCGAATTCCAGTAGTCTTGCGTTTGGGACTCATCACTAGTTTGGGTACTAATTTAGTGGCTGGTAATAAAAAAGTATATGGCCCTGGAATTAAATGTTTCATCAGGCGATAAGCGCGATCGCTCACCGTAGCATATTGAGAGATATTAGAAAGGGAAGAACACAAAAAAGTTAGAGGTTTATCATTAGAAAGTTGTTTGATTTTTCTGACTTTTTCTACCGCAGATTTAACGTTGAGGTCGCAGCCGATGGCGTAAACTGTATCTGTAGGATATAGCATGACTGCGCCTTGTCGTAATGATTCCACAATCTGTTCGATAGAACGTTGTTGGGGATTTTGGGGGTGGAGTTCGTACACAATAGCCATGTCAATTATTAATTCAACAGCTTTTTAAAATGGTTAGATTAGCTTATTTAGAATGTCCTACGGGAATTGCAGGGGATATGTGTTTGGGTGCATTAATCGATGCTGGTGTACCCTGGCAATATTTAGTAGATGCTCTCGCTAGTTTGGGTTTGCAACGAGAATATCAGTTAAGAACCGCAAAAGTTAACCGCAATGGTCAATTAGCAACTAAAGTTCATGTAGATTTACTCAATGATAAATTAAACGCTGCTCTGCATCACCACCATCATTCTGCCAGACATTTACCAGAAATCGTCAGGATCATTAACCAAGGTAATTTAACCGATCGCGCTAGGAAATGGAGTTTGCAGGTATTCGAGAAACTGGCGATCGCTGAAGGGGCAGTACATGGCATTGCGCCAGAAAAGGTACATTTCCACGAAGTTGGGGCAACTGATGCCATTGTGGATATTGTGGGGACTTGCATTGGTTTAGACTGGTTGGATATCGAGCAATTATATTGTTCTCCTCTGCCCACTGGTGGTGGTATAATTGAAGCTGCTCATGGTAAGTTGCCCGTTCCCGTACCTGCGGTAGTCAAACTTTGGGAGTCACGGCAAGTGCCAGTATACAGTAATGGTATCGAAAAAGAGTTAGTTACGCCAACAGGCGCGGCGATCGCTACCACCCTAGCAGTTAGTTTTGGTTCTCCCCCGACAATGAGTCTAGAAAAAATTGGTTTGGGAGCGGGTTCGAGAGATTTGGCAATACCGAATATTTTACGGTTATGGATTGGGGAAACAACAGCCAAGGAAGATAATATTTCAAGAAATCAACAGTTATGCCAACAAGAAACTATTACTATTTTAGAAACCCAAATTGACGATCTAACTCCTCAAGCGATCGCTTTTACCACAGAAAGATTATTAGAGGCTGGTGTCTTAGATGTTTTTACTCAGGCTATATCGATGAAGAAATCGCGACTGGGAATCTTATTAACTGTTATCTGTTATCCTCAACAAGGCGATCTTTGCCGGCAAATTATTTTCCGCGAAACTACTACTTTGGGCATTCGCGAACGCACTCAATCTAGAAGTATTTTAAATCGAGAAATACAGTCAGTAAATACCGAATATGGCACAATAAAATTAAAAATCGCCAGTTGGGGAACAGGAAAAAAGAGAAAGATAATTAATATTCAACCAGAATATGAAGATTGCGCCGCACTGGCCCGCAAACATAATATATCCTGGCGAGAAATTCACCAAACAGCAGTCGCACTTTGGCAAAATATGTTGTGACCGACTTAGAAAATTACTCCTCTTGTTGTTGGCGCATCAAATCTATCCCACAAGATGTACCCAATCTAGTCGCGCCAGCTTCTATCAGGGCGATCGCTTGTTCTAGAGTACGAATTCCTCCCGAAGCTTTAATGCCAATTTGTCCTTTAGTGATTTCTCGCAACAGCCTGACATCTTCTACTGTTGCACCACCAAACCATCCGGTACTGGTTTTCAGATAAGCAACTCCAGCATCCATACAGATTTCTCCAGCTAATCTTTTTTCGTCATTAGTTAACACTGTTGTTTCTAAAATTGCTTTGACTGTTTTCCCCGTAGATTCACATATTTGAGCAATTTCACGGTATATTTTGTCCGATTGTCCCGATTTAAGCCAACCGAGATTAATTACGACATCTAGTTCCGTTGCACCGTATTCTACTGCTTCTTGTGCTTCATAGAGTTTCACTGCTGAGGTATTAGCTCCCGTGGGAAATCCAATTACCGTACATACCTGAATTTTTTTTTCGTAGAGTAACTCCACTGCTTGCTTTACTGCTGTAGGATAAACACAAACTGCGGGAAAATTATATTGAAATGCCTCTTGACAAATTTGTTTAATTTCTTGTGGTGTAGCCGTAGGTTTAAGCAACGAGTGGTCTATATAGCTGGCGATATCGATGGTCAAATCTTGAGTAGACATGATGATTAATTGAAATAGTTTATTAAACAATAAATATGCTAGTATACTCAGCATAAACATTCTTGCTAGTCTTAGACCCTCTCCGAGTTCGTGTACCCAGTTTTGCAAGACATGAGTTTTGAGGAAACCTCAAAACCCTAAGACGTATGTTTCGTTAGTTAGTTTTCCATCTTGCCGACTTTTCTTGGCTGTGTCGGGAGTCTTCAAACTGGCATTTGAGATCAATCCAACAAGTTAGTACTCTATGCTAAAGACTCGAAACTAAAAAATACTGATATTCAGACTGTTTTGTTACTTAACAGTGGAATGTACTTTTAG
>JBHJNX010000138.1:0-7494 GCA_050330335.1 Pleurocapsa sp.
TTAATTGACTATAACAGCGATCGCGCCGATCGCTTGAACAATTTAACTCCCGAACAGTGTATTCCATATTTAGAAACTAATTCTGTATCTTGGGTAGATCTCAAGGGTTTGGGCAGTAAAGATATCTTGCAACGATTGGGAAAGGTATTTGATTTACATCCTTTAATTTTAGAAGATATCGTCAATGTTCCTCAGCGACCTAAAATCGAAGATTATCTTGATCGGTTAGTAATTATCACTCAAATGGTCGTTCCCAAACCCCACAGAGAGGGTTTTTGGTTAGAACAAGTAAGTTTGGTGGTAGGGAAAAATTATGTCTTAACCGTTCAAGAGGAAGCTGAAAGAGACTGTTTTAAACCAGTACGTCGGCGCATTCGTTACAAAAAAGGCAATATTAGAAGTCAAGGTGCTGATTATTTGGCTTATGCTTTATGGGATGCTATTATTGATGGATTTTTTCCTATTTTAGAGATTTATGGTGAGAAAATTGAAGATTTAGAAGACGAAGTGATTTTCAATCCTAGCGGTCAGAGTTTGGCTAAAATTTATCAAATTAAAAGAGAATTATTGGCACTGCGTCGTGCTATCTGGCCTCAAAGAAATGCTCTTAATACTTTAATTAGAGATGGTAGTAATTCTATTAATCCTGATATTTTAATTTTCTTGCGAGACTGTTACGACCACAGCGTTCAAATTATTGATATTATCGAAACTTACCGGGAATTGGCTTCTAGTTTAACTGATATTTATCTTTCAGCTATTAGTAATAAAATGAACGACGTAATGAAGCTACTTACAGTAATTTCTAGTATCTTTATTCCCCTAACTTTTCTTGCAGGAATCTATGGCATGAATTTTGATTCAAATGAATCTCCTTGGAATATGCCAGAGTTAGATTGGTATTGGGGTTATCCTTTTTTTTGGTTTTTAACTATTGCGATCGCCACAGGTTTAATTTATCTTTTCTGGCGACGAGGTTGGTTTAAAGATTTTTCTACCATTCCCAAATCAGACTAGAAAATATCAATTGTCCTACGATTTAAACTCGAACTTCATCTCCTAAATGTATGAATTTTCCGGCTTCAGAAGCAGGGACTTTAGTATTAATGCTCAAACGATAAAAATGATTGAAGCGATCGCGATTTGTCCAGGGAGGTAAAGTCCGTTGGCGTTTGGTAGTAAATGTTTTGATAAATTGAGGATCGCCGATTCCTGTTTTACTATCTCTTGTGGGAACGATACAACGCTGGCAGGGATTAATACCACTTAGAAGAACATCACCGATCGCAAAATTTACTGCCTCATCTTTTCTATTAAATAATCGATCTTCCCAAAAAGCAGGAACTCCACCTATTTCTAAGTTAGCTCGTAAACGAGATCGCATCTCTTCTACAGTAATCTGGGGAAACCAAGATGCTACTGTTTCAATAGTTGCTGTGCTGATAATTGTCGGCCCTAATACCTTCGTGTCATCGGGATAACCAGTATCGGTATTTTGTTTTAATTTCACCCGACATTGAAAATATTCCCCAAACCACGATTCCAAAGCTGATGTTTCTTGTTGAATTTGAAACGTAACAAGGCGATCGCTCTCTGGTGTCCGAAGGGAAACAGTATTTAAATCAAGATTCCAACTAGATCTAATTAAATGCACTTGGGGATTATTCTTACCATTGATGAATTTTTTTTTCTGATCAAATAATGCCCATTCTCGATCACCTGCGATCGCTCCACTAGTTAAAAATGTAGCAGTTTTTAAAGATACTGGGTCTAAAGATTTAATGGGATAGATAAAAATTTTAGCTAGATAAGCCACGAGGTTAATTTTGGCATTCGCCCGAATAATTAGATCGCGATCGCTTTTTGATAATTTGTCAATACCAGTATAATTACTTAGTCAATAAGCAATTCGTAATTTGAATTTAGGCTATCCAAGCTGTAATTATTGCCTTAACTGGATTTTACTTCTTAAACGATGGTAGATTATTTAACAAATGAACAATCCTTTATTGTTACACATTTAAACTTTTTGTGTCTAAAACTCGGAACGCCCTATAAGAAGAATACGCTATTTCAAGCTTGTAGAGTTTCACTGTCAATAAAATTTAATTTTTGCTTAATCTAGTATTGAGTTTTTTAAATTAAACTTTTAAATCACTCAAAGTTTTACTTATCAAATAAGCAATTTTTGCAGGGTTAAACAGTTTGACAGTTACCATCATAAAAAACTTAAGATTATCTTAATTTTTACTTAAATAATATTTTAGTTCTTATCCAGCGTTAATGGCTTATTGTTTGGTTTTAGTTGTAAATACTCGCCACATGACAAAAATTGTCAGACCGAGATAAGCAAAAACCACTAACCAATCAAGTTCATTGCTAGAAAACATAAATAATTCTTTTATCGACGATAAGGGGAAACTTGACCAACGGTCACTCGCAAGCCCCGTCTTGAAAAGACGGGGCTTGCGAGTGACCCCCCTCAAACGTAGTTGACTATATTACCTTATGCTTCGGGCTTATAATATGTTGTAGTTAAAAACTCAAATCAACGATTAATAAAATTATCTTATCAATTAACCACTAACAATTCTCGTTGTTGGCATTCTAGAATTATGGGTCGATAATTGTCTAAAAAGCCGAATATAAATTTTGCGATCGCCAATTGTAGTGGCTTTATTAAATTTTAGTTTTTTTAGTTGAAACCATGCATACAGCCTCTGCTAAAATACTCGTTGTTGACGACGACCCTGCTATTCGTAACTTAATCTTTCGTTTCCTCAGCCAAAAAAACTATCAACTAGAATCGGCTGAAAACGGGCAATCGGCACTCAAAATTTTTGAACAATTCAATCCAGATTTAGTAATTCTGGATGTTAATTTACCCGATGCCTTGGGATACAATCTTTGCGAAGAGATGCAGAGTCTCACGGACGTATTTATCCTGATGCTTACCAGTCGTTCTGATGCGGCAGATAAAAAAGAAGGTTTTCTCAAAGGAGCGGACGATTATTTAACCAAACCTTTCGATCTCCAGGAATTAGAATATCGAGTCAAGGCGATCTTGAAGCGTCAGCGAACCGTGACAACTTCAGAAAAACAGCCTTTAGTATTCAACAACATGACCATCGATCCAGTACGACGAGAAGTGAAAATACACGGTCAGTTAATCATGTTGACCGCCTTAGAATTCGATTTACTTCACTTTTTAGCCACCCGTCCCGGTCGAGTCTGGAGAAGAGACGAGTTAATTCACAATGTTTGGGATTATGACTATGTAGGAGATCAACGAGTAGTTGATGTTCATATTGGTCAAATCAGAAAAAAAATTGAAATTGACTCAGCTGAACCCTGCTTTATTCAGACTGTTAGAGGAGTGGGATATAAATTTGAAGTGGAAGTTTAGTCATAGATGAAGATAAGGATTAAGTATCGGCAATTAAATTCGATTGTTAAAGTGAAATCAATATCTAGAAGACAATACAGTAACTTCGATTGCTTTATATTAAGTCCGATTAATTTTATGTTTTTTAGCCAACTTGGTCTGAAGTTATTTTCCTGAGTTATTTTGACTTCAAAAATGAATAATATATCAGACCTGCCTTATCCTCAATTTCCAGGGTTAGAATTTTCTGAATCTTGAGCTTTAAGTAAAGTTGCCTCGTGATTCCCCTCTAGTTTGGCATCCATTTTAACTGATTCTTCAATTTGCCTTGCTTCTCGCTTAAACTCATTTTCAAATTCTTTAGAAGCGTCTTGAAAACTACGTAAAGTCTTACCCAAACTGCGTCCAATTTCTGGTAGTTTTTTAGGACCAAATACCAATAAAGCCACCACCATGATTAAAGCCATTTCTGGTAAACCGATACCAAAAATATTCATCAGATATCTCCTAAATTTAACCGAAAGATTTTTTTGTATTATGGCAGAAAAAAACCCCGATCAAGCGGGGAACTAAGTTGCTTAATTATCTTATTATCAGCCGATGTTTAAACTACCGACCAATACCAGACCAATTTACATCAATCCCTTCTAAAAGTAATGAGGAGTTGTAAAGTTGTAAAATAATTAAGAGAAAAACCAGAAATAAAGCCATAAAAACTCCCATTAATGGGGTTGTTCCCCAACCAGGAGACACTTTGCCGTATTCAGAATTTAAAGGTTTGAGAACATCTCCCAAACGAGTTCGCTGTGACATAATCCACCAAATTAATGTATATAAGATATTTTTCGTAATCTTCTGTAATATTATAGAGGAATAGTCATCATAATTTTATATCTCTTATGGAACCCGCAATAGTTCTTAGCATCAGTATCGGTGCTGTTTTAGTCGCTATTACTGGATTTTCTATTTATACCGCTTTTGGTCCACCATCAGCGGATTTAGGAGATCCCTTTGAAGACCACGAAGATTAAAATAGCAATCGGGGAGCAGTTATTACTACTCCCTAACTAAATTAATTATTCCTCGATTTTGTTCAACCAATCTAAAATTAGCTGGTTGACTATGTCTGGTTTTTCGTCATGAGGACAATGACCAGCTTGGGGAATAGTTTGAAATTGCACATCACGATCGCCAGCAGCCAAATCTCGATAAATTTTTGCTCCTTGAATCGGAGTCCAGGGGTCTTCTTCTCCCCAAAGTACTAATAAGGGATGTTGTAGAGAGGGTAATAACTCTTGAGGAGTTGCCCCAGGAGGTGCTGTTAAAACCGAAGCAAAGACTTGTTGCGCCCCGAAATCGCAAGAAGGAGCGTAAAGCATTTCTACTAATTCGTCTGTTACCGCAGCGCGATCGCGATAAACTTGATATAAAGTGTTGCGGATGCGATTTTTGCGTCTAACACTATCAAAAATAAATTTACCGGTTATTGGTGAACTGACCAATTTGGTAAATAGACTCATTATCGTACCTAAAAAGAAATTTAATTGATCG
This sequence comes from Pleurocapsa sp., assembly GCA_050330335.1. Taxonomy (GTDB): domain Bacteria; phylum Cyanobacteriota; class Cyanobacteriia; order Cyanobacteriales; family Xenococcaceae; genus Waterburya. Next base: position 4,937 of record JBHJNX010000138.1, read on the forward strand.
GGGCGATGATTTAAGCCACCCGCACAATTAATCAATACACCGCCAGCAGTAATTTCAGGATGATTGCTCATCAGCATCAAACTGATCAAACCACCAATGGAATTACCAATAAAAACAGCAGGTTGGTTAATATGTGCCTGCCAAAAATCTTTAATTTGTTGCTGCCATAACTCTAAAGTGTAATCTAAAGGTGGTTTGGCAGAACTACCAAAGCCCAATAAATCTAGCGCGTATACACGATAACCCTGTTTGGCTAATACGGGAATATTTTTGTTCCAATGTCCGATGGAAGCACCAAAACCATGAATGAGCAGCAAGGGTTTTCCATCTCCTAAGACAGTGTAGCCAATTTGATGACCTTGCCAATTCCAATCTAATTTTTCCCAAGAATTTTTGCTAATTACCGATCTTGCAGTCACAGTTTTTTATTATTGCTGAAATTTCACTTGCTTTTATTAAAGGATACAAATTTTAGCTGCTTAAAGCTAATAGTACTTGGCAGCAGTGAAAAATCAATTTATCAGAAATATTCGACGTAAAAAAATCTTTTAAAGATGGTAGTTGACACCAAGCACCATAAATAATCATAATTATAGTTTGTGTAAACTTTAGCTTTTAAATAAACCCTTGGCTAATGTTATCGTAATCGGAGCCCAGTGGGGTGACGAAGGAAAAGGAAAAATCACCGATCTACTAAGTCGTTCGGCAGATGTAGTAGTACGCTCCCAAGGAGGAGTTAATGCAGGACATACAGTTGTCGTTAAAGGACAAACTTTTAAACTGCACTTGATTCCTTCTGGTATTTTATATCCCGATACAGAATGTATTATTGGATCGGGAACGGTTATCGATCCTCAAGTTCTCATTGAAGAAATAGAGCAGTTAAATTCTTTGGGTATTGCTGCCGACAACTTATATATTTCTCAAACAGCACATATCACCATGCCCTATCATCGTGAGATCGATATGGCATCGGAAAAAAGTCGAGGAGAGTATAAAATCGGTACCACTGGTAGGGGTATCGGCCCTACTTATGCCGATAAATCAGAAAGGACGGGAATTCGAGTTTTGGATTTAATGAATCCCGAACAGCTTAATAAACAACTTAAATGGACGATCGATTATAAAAATGTAATTTTAGAAAAATTATATAACTTAACTCCTCTAAAACCAGAAATAGTAATTGAAGAGTATCTAAAATATGCAGAGCGATTGCGTCCCTATGTAATTGATAGCTCTCTAAAAATTTATGAAGCGATCAAGCAGAAAAAAAATATTCTGTTTGAAGGAGCGCAGGGAACGTTATTAGATTTAGATCATGGAACATATCCCTACGTTACTTCTTCTAACCCGATCGCGGGGGGTGCTTGTGTAGGTGCGGGAATTGGCCCGACTGCTATAGACCGAGTAATTGGTGTAGCCAAAGCCTATACAACCCGTGTAGGAGAAGGACCTTTTCCTACTGAATTAAACGGGAAGATCGGGCATTTTTTGGGCGATCGCGGCTCAGAATTCGGTACTACTACAGGTCGTCGTCGTCGCTGCGGTTGGTTTGATGCTGTCATCGGTCGTTATGCAGTGCGAATCAATGGTTTGGATTGTTTGGCAATTACCAAACTTGATGTACTCGACGAATTAGAAGAAATTAAGGTTTGTGTGGGTTATGAAATTGAAGGTCAAACCTGCGATCATTTTCCCACCAATGCCAGCCAATTTGCTAACTGCCGACCAGTGTATCAAACTCTACCAGGTTGGCAACAACCTACTAGTGGTTGTCGTTCTTTAAGCGATCTACCCAAACAGGCTTTAGATTATCTCAAATTTCTCGCCGAGTTAATGGAAGTACCCATCGCGATCGTTTCTGTCGGTCCTAGTCGCGATCAAACTATTATCGTTGAAGACCCCATTCACGGTCCAAAACGAGCCTTACTCGATACTGATGGTACTCCAGTCAGTGTTTCTTAAAACCGAGAAAGACTAAACACCGACCGTTGTTCATTTTTAACTATTTACTTGTCGAAGGATTTTGTCAAAAATATGAATATTACAGTTGAATGTCACACCAGACCAGAAGGAAGCAAACCTAAAGCATTACGTCGCCAAGGCTTGCTACCTGTAGTTTTATACGGACATAAAGGAGCAGAATCTGTTTCTCTAACGATGCCGACTAAAGAAGCACAAACACTATTAAGAGATGCTGCTGTCAATAATACTCTTATTAATCTCCAAGTTCCAGATATTTCTTGGAAAGGCAAAGCTTTAATTAGAGAAGTACAGGCTCATCCTTGGAAAAAAACCTTGTATCATCTGAGCTTTTTTACTGTTGCTGCCGACCGAACAGTAGAAATTGTTGTACCAGTGGTAATTGTTGGAAAGGCTGCCGGTCTTAAAGAAGGAGGAATTGTTGAGCAACTGATGACTGAATTAAATATTAGTTGTTCTGCCGATAATATTCCCGAATCAATTGAAATTGACGTTTCTGATTTTGAAATTGGTTCTCTTCTTAATGTCGGAGAAATTGTATTACCAGAAGGAGCTACTGTTCTTGATGAACCAGA
>JBHJNX010000139.1:0-17709 GCA_050330335.1 Pleurocapsa sp.
GGTTTCTACTAATTGTGCTTGCCATAAGGGAGCTTCAATTCTCAGTATGGGTTCGTTGGCAAAAATTGCCGTTCCTTCTGGTACTGCCCAGACATCCCCCGTAAAGCTTCCTGTTTCCAGTAATTCCCAGAATTTAGCAGGAGCATGGTTAAATATCCCAGTATTTTGCAATTGTACTATTTGAGACTCTGTAAATCTCAATTTTTCTAGATATTCTAATGCTTGAGCCAAGCCCATAGCAATTAAATAACCAAAGTTTTCAGGTAAGGAGCGTACAAATAGTTCAAAGCTAGCGGGTTTAGTCTCTATACCTTCTCCTGTATAGCAAGCAGCCATAGTTAGTTGATATAAATCTGTTAATAAACAATAGTCCTGCGAGGACATTGTTAGTTCTTTTTCTGATATCATTAGGTCTAATGGGAAAAATATAAACTATTTTTGGTAAATCTTACTATAAATAGAACAGCAAAAAAGCATATTTGTCAAGAGCGATCGCCCGAACTTTATCTAAAATTTATCTATCGAGAAGCGATCGCAGTATTGATTAAAGTAGATAGAGCTTGTTGTGCGTAATTAGCACCCCCCGAAACTCCCTCAATCGTAGCCATCAAACTCGCACCGCCAATTAATAGCAGATATTGTTGGGAAAAAGACTCCGCATCCTTAATTCCAGCTTGTTGGGCTAAGTGTTTGATCTGCATCCGAATCGATTCCCTAACTTCGACGGAAACTTCATGGGCGGGATGGGAAGCATCAGCTATTTCCAATACGGCATTGATAAAAGGACAGCCACGAAAATCTGGACTAGCATACCACTCTCGTAACACATCAAAAGTAGCTAGTAATCTCTCTTGAGCAGTATTACCGCGATCGCTTACTGCTGTTTCAAACCAATGCAACCATTCTCTAGCTCGGTGTTTCATCACTGCTTCAATTAGTTCGTCTTTAGAAGCAAAATAACGATACAGAGTTCTCTTGGCTACGCCGCTAGTAGCGATAATCTCGTTGATCCCTACATTTTGAATTCCTTTTTGATAAAAGAGTCGAGACGCTGTTTCTAAAATTTGTTGATGGGGATTAGAAGACGATTTCATGATAATTAAAAGTAGACAAACTTGTCTCATGTGGTTATACTATCAAGAAAAGTAAGTAGACAGACTTGTCTCATTAAGAGAAAAAACATGAAATTTACCATTTATACTATAGAAACAGCACCCATAGACTCAAAACCTGCTTTAGTTCACGCAAAAAAAACTTTTGGTTTTATTCCCAATTTAGAAGGAATTGCGGCTGAAGCTCCAGCTTTATTAAAAGGCTCGATGGCTTTATGGGATTTATTCGAGACTACCAGTTTTACAAAGATCGAACAGCAGATAATTTACTTAACGATAAACTATGAAAACTCTTGTGATTACTGTATGGCTGCTCATTCGGGATTAGCCAAAGCGATCGGAATGTCTGGAGAGAATATTGAAGCTTTAAGAAAGGGAATGCCGCTAGCAGATGTGAAATTACAAGCATTACGTCACTTCACCCAACAAATGGTCAAAGCTCGCGGTTGGGTTGAAGATAGTGAAATAGAGAGATTTCTCAAAGCTGGATACACCAAACAGCAAGTATTAGAAGTAATTTTAGGTATCGCGATTAAAGTCATGCATAACTATACCAATCACATTGCAAAAACCCCTTTAGATCAACAATTTCAGGCTCATATCTGGGTAAAATAAAATCTAAAAAGTTTATTTACAGTAAAATGTTTTTGAGGTAAAGCAGATGGTCAGTTCCGCTCCTATTTCTACTCTGTTTATCGGACTTAATGGATTAATTTTGTTTGCCCTGTCTTACATAGTAGTGATGGAACGGATGAGTACTAGAATATGGCATGGAGAATCAAAAGCAGAAGTATCTAATCAACCCAACTACCTAGAAAAGTTCAGTAAATGGACAGCTTTTGTCGAAAACTATAACCCAAAAGTCAGTTGCGACCAAAACCGAAGACGACGGAATATTACAGTGATTTATTATTAAAATTAATTCTTGAACGGTATAAGCAAAAAGATGATCAAGCGTTTATTCGATCTTCTGTTGGCAGGACTGAGTTTAACTATCTTGAGTCCGCTGTTGGTAGCGATCGCAATTTTACTATTATTAGAATTACCAGAGCCAATTTTTTGGGTTTCTCCGCGAGTTGGAAAAGATGGTCGCATTTTCAACTTGTATAATTTTCGCACGATGAAACTTAATGACCAAAACCAAAAACAGTTTACTGCGATCGGTCGCTTTATCCGTAACTATTCTCTCGATCACTTGCCACAATTATTTAATGTAATTGAGGGAAATATGAGTTTAATCGGTTTTAGACCACCATTACCTAAAGAAGTGGATTTAACTGATCCAGACTGGCAAACAATTTTGACGATCAAACCGGGTATGTTCAGTTTGGCAATTTTAGGATTAGCAACTGAATACAATTCCAGCAGTTATAAGATTAAAAATCAACTTGAATTAGAATATGTTCGACAATACTCTACTATTGTCGATTTTCAAATATTATTGAAATCAATAGGCGGTTGGATAACTAGCCAAGGCAATATTAAAGCCAGAGGAAATCCGAGCGTTAATATTGTTAAGTACACTCAAAAAGATAAACATAAAAATTAATCTATAAGGTAAAAAAATAAAACTTGTTGGTCTAAATGACGTGTTTAGATTTAACAAGGTGCGATCGCAATAAAAATAGATATCGTATCAAGAATTGTGATCAAAAATAGCGAAATATCAATTAAATCAAATAATTATCTCAATTAGAGTCGAATTTCTCAGGTAGAATTCATAATTAGAGCAGATAATGTCCATCGCTGCACTAGCAAACAGGAGTAAAAGCTATGACTATTATTAAAACCATAAAAAATCTAGTTCAATATATTACTGAAGCATTTGTGCGGATTTTTACCCCCGCCGACGATCAATATCCTGCAATCGGCGTACAACCTTTTGAAGGAACAATTTATCAACCCAATTCTCAAACAGATTGATAGATATCAAATAACTATTAGCTATAGCAATTTCAATTAAGAGGTAATATTAATTCGTCAAAAATCCAACCTCATTGGCATTTTGGTGCTTTTCTAAAATCAAATTATAATGATGGAAATACCCTAGTTCGTAAAAGGGCTAGGGTATTTCGCTGTTGTTAGTTTATTAACTATTATCAAGAGAAATGATTGATTTAGTTTAAGAGTTCTCCTATGGAGGAGACTGCTTTTACTCGATACTTCAGCCTAGCTACGTCTATTACTCACAACCGCTCTGATGGAAAGTTTAATTTCCTGTAAGTAATAAGTTCGTAGAGGAAGCGATAAAAACTCTACTACTGTCTAGCCTGAATCGTTGCTGTCTACACATTTGACATCGCTCTCCTTCAATGTGCAGCAAAAGAACATTGCGGTAAAACTTCTTTCCAGCAATTTTGTTTGATACTTGAAATTGTAACCAAGATAACTGAAATTAAATATTAAATAAGGTTTACATTTAACAATACGCGATCGCTCTATAAAATTCAAATAAATCAATTTAAGATATCTCCACCCATTAGACGACGATAGCGAATTTCTAACTCCTGTCTTAAACAGGGAAAATTACTCAAATTGGCATCAGTAGCAATAATCTTTTCTGCGGCTTCTCTAGCTAAATTAAGTACTTCTTGGTCTTCTACCAAACTAGCCAAAGCAAAATCTGGCAACCCCGATTGACGAGTACCTAAAACTGCGCCGGGACCTCGAAAACGCATATCGGCTTCCGAGATTAAAAAGCCATCTTGAGATTGTTCCAGTACGGTAAGACGTTGTTTGGCTTCAACATTCTTGCTGCTACTCATCAAAAAGCAATAAGATTTATGGCTGCCCCTGCCCACTCTACCTCTTAACTGATGTAACTGAGACAGACCAAAACGTTCGGCGTGTTCGATCACCATAATTGTTGCGTTGGGTACATCTACGCCTACTTCAATCACTGTAGTCGAAACAATAATCTGACACTGATTGTCCCGAAACGAATTTAATGCCCTGTCTTTTTCTGCCGAACTCATGCGACCATGTAACAGGGCGATGTTAAACTCTGGAAAAACAACTTGCGACAGTCGCTGATGTTCTTCGGTTGCGGCGCGCAAGTCCAATTTTTCTGATTCTTCTACCAAGGGGAAAATAATATAAGCCTGCCTTCCCTGAGCGATTTCACGACGAATTAGATCGTATACTTTACTTCGCTCTGCTTTACCCTGTTTAACTTTGGTGAGGATAGGTTGTCTGCCGGGGGGCAATTCATCGATTTGACTGACATCTAAATCTCCATGAAGAGTTAAAGCCAAGGTACGGGGAATAGGGGTTGCAGTCATGGTTAACACATGAGGAGACTTCCCTTTGCCCAATAAACGCGCCCGTTGTTGTACCCCAAAACGATGTTGTTCGTCAATGGCTACTAAACCCAATTTTTGAAAGTTGACGGTGTCTTGAATTAGTGCATGAGTACCCACTAGCAGGGGTAATTCTCCTGTTTGTAATTGAGCATGAATTTCGCGACGCTTGGCAGTTTTGGTCGAACCAGTTAATAATTCTACAGGGAGATATAACAGATTAAACCAAGCAACTAATTTACGGTAATGTTGTTCTGCCAAGACTTCTGTTGGTGCCATCAAGGCTGCTTGATAACCAGATTGAATTGCCGCGAGGATAGCATAAACTGCAACAATAGTTTTACCCGAACCCACATCACCCTGTACCAAACGATTCATTGGGGTATCGGACTTACTTAAATCTTGAAAGATTTCATTAATTACCCGTTGTTGGGCATCGGTCAACTGAAAGGGTAGTATTTGATTAAACTGTTCGATTAACTTGCCTGTAGGAGCAAAACTAGCACTCTGTTGATTTTGCTTTAATTGTTGGCGGCGTTGTAAAAAACCCAACTGAAGATAGAAAAATTCATCAAATACCAGTCTGCGTCGGGCGTGTGCCAGTTCTGCTTGGTTATCGGGAAAATGAATTGAAGCGATCGCATTTTTTAATTTTATCAGTCCATAGCGATCGCGAATCTGGGCTGGTAGGGGGTCTTTAATTTTTGCTGCCGTAGGTAACACAGCAACTATGGCTTTTCTGACAGTATCGGGCGGTACTCCTTCGCTGAGGGTGTATACGGGTAAAACTCGCCCAATTTTAATCGATTCGATACTAGAGCCTTCAGCATCTAAAACTTCGATTTCTGGTTTATCTAAAGTCATGCCAAATTTATTTTGTTTGACTAATCCAGAAGCAGCAGCGATTGAACCACGAGGATATTTACGTTTTAAACTTTCTTGGTAAGCCCTACTACTAAAACGAGAACCAGCCAAAAAACGACTGATTTTTAGTCTTCCGGTAGGATCGGAGATAGTTAAATTCAGAATAGTTAAATATTTCTTGTTAGGACTGCTAAAACATTCACATTTTTCTACTTTACCGATTACCGTTACTGTTTCCCCAGGTACGAGGTGAGTAATTTGTATTTGACGAGCATAATTTAGATGGTCGCGGGGATAATAAAACAGTAAATCTCGAACCGTATACAACCCCAGCCTTTCTAAATAACTACTCCTGCGTCCGATCTCTACTACTTGACTTAAAGGTTTGTCTAGATCGAGGGATTGAGAAAAATAACTTTTCTGACTGCCACTATTTAAAGATGCGGTACGGGGCAATTTGGGTTTGGGTGGTTGGCTAACAGTTTCAATATAATTGCGCTGTTGATAGAGAAAATTACGAGTACCAGTAACTAATTGTTTGCGTTGAGAGGAACTCAATCGTTCGTAGTCAGCAAACTGACTGGCTAGATCCTGCCAACGAGAACGTTCTGTAAGAGGAATGCTAGAGTAGGATTTTCCCAGGCTAAGACAGAGAAACTCACTAAAGCGATATTGATTTCCCATCAAATCTGTATATCCCTTTTCCCCTTCTACGGCGAGTGCTTTTTGCAATCTAATCCAATCTGGCTGATTATCCCTCATGGTTTTTAGTGGTTAATCTTCATACCAACTAGAACGCCAAGCTGCTTCTGCTTCTGCTTGGGCGTATTCTCTTTTTTTATCGCGATATTGACGTTTGAGTTGATTAATTTTACTAATATGATTGCGAATTTGAGTACGTTTAGCATTTAACAAAGGATCAATAAATTCAAGTTCTGATAGACGCAAGCGTAACAGACTAATTTGAAGGATACTCGATGATTGAGCTTTTTTTTCTTTGTCGGTTTCTACGATTAAGTTAAGAATATTGGGGACATTTTGTATTTTATTACCATGATTTCTCGCAGCTGATTCTTCGGCTTTCATTGCCACTTCCATCAGCTTTGCTGGTAAGCGATTGGGAATAATTCCCGATTTTTGTAGATATCGATTGGCTTGTTTGGAAGTTTGGTCTAAAATTTTTTTAATATTTCTTTCGAGTTGCTTGTGCCAGAGAATTAAATGTTCGGGATTGTTAAAATCTACTTCTTGCCGTCGTTCCAATTCTTCTGAATCTAAATTATTATCAAAGTTTTCTGCTATATTTTCTAAGTCTATATTTAGCTCTGTAGGGTCTAGTTCTTGTAGTTCTGCTTTAACTAGTTCTAAATTAACTTTGTCTTCTTTAAGAGTTTCGTTTTTAGAAGATAGAGGTAAGGTTCTGTCTTCACCGCTTGTAGGCGGATCTGGTACGCCCCGTAAGTTTTTGAGCATTTCAGCCACAAGATTTAATTCTTGCATAGCGAAATTTAGTTCTCTTTCAGTAGATATATTTAAGATTTCTGGTTGAATTTGTTCGCTTAATTCTCTTAATTTTTGTTGTATTTTTTGTTTATTACTTAAAGAAAGCTTCAAAAAAGATTCTGGATAAATTTGAGTACAAAGATGATAAGTTGCTGAAATAATTTGTTGCTTTACAGATTGACTTAATAAATTTAAATAACTAATGTATAAATCTTGAAGTTCTTCTCCTGCTTCTCCGACGATAACTTTTAACGCCTCTAGTTCTTGTTGGGTTTTTTGAATTGATTTTGCCATCTTATGATTTAGTTATCAGCCAAAATGTTACTTTATATAGCAGTCCTAATAAAAAATACTAATCGCTTCTCCAAAGAAACGCTACAATACTCAAATTTCTTCTGATGTCCAAAAAAAAAGAAAAAGCAAAAAATAAAATTTTGCCCTGACAGTAATTATAAAATGTTGTGCAATACTCCGCCGTGGGACAACGGAGTATTAGGCGATCGTGGGGACAGAAGCGATCGCGCCTTGAGGTTATTTTTGACCTGTTTGGGCGGCTACTTCATCGGCAAAGTTAGATTCTTTTTTCTCAATGCCTTCTCCCAAGACAAAGCGCACGAAACGACGTACCTGAATATTTTCACCCAATTGGGCGACACTTTGTTTGACCAATTCTTCTACGGTAATATTTTGGTCGCGGATATAAGGTTGAGGTAATAAAGACATTTCATTCAAGCGTTTGTCAATTCTACCTTGAACTATTTTTTCTTTAATATTATCGGGTTTGCCAGCTAAGTCATCTCGACCCATTTCAATTTCTTTTTCTTTTGCGGCTACTGCTTCGGGAATGTCTTCTGGTTTGACGTATTCTACATTAGGACAAGCAGCAATTTGCATGGCGATGTTTTTTACCAATTCCTGAAATTCAGCACGACGTGCCACAAAATCGGTTTCGCAGTTAACTTCTACTAAAACACCAATGCGTCCACCTGTATGAATATAACTTTCTACTAAACCCTCAGCAGCGATGCGACCTTGTTTTTTATCTGCTTTGGTGATACCTTTTTGACGCAGCCATTCAGCAGCTTTGGTCATGTCACCATCGTTTTCTTGCAGTGCTTTTTTGCAGTCCATCATCCCCGCACTGGTTTGTTCGCGGAGTTCTTTGACCATTTTTGCCGATATAGTTGCCATATTTCTTTCCCTAGCTAATAAATTATTTATTAATGACAAAATGATTTTAAATGATGTGGGGGACGCTCCTATAGCCAAGACACGCCCGCCCCACTGAGGTTATTTATTCTTCACTATCGGAATCTGATACTTCGTACTCTTCGTCTATTTCTTCTTCGGCGGTGGGATAATCGTCTTCATCGTCGATCGCTTCATCAAATTCTTCATAGTCATCTTGGCTATCTAGTTGACCATGACGACCTTCATAGATGGCATCGGCTAATTTACCCACAATTAATTTAATCGAACGAATAGCGTCATCGTTGGCGGGGATTGGAATATCTGCTACTAAAGGATCGCAGTTAGTATCTAAAATCGATACGACAGGAATACCCAGTTTCTGACATTCAGCAATGGCATTGTGTTCGCGCTTTTGATCCACAATCACTACAATATCTGGAACTTTCCGCATGGATTTAATTCCGCCAAGATATTTTTGTAGTTTAATCATTTCCCTGCGTAACACAGAAGCTTCTTTTTTGGGTCTTTTGTCTAATGCGCCGCTTTCTTCGAGGTGTTCTAATTCTTTGAGTCGTTCTACTCTGGTTTTGATGGTTTCCCAGTTAGTCAACATTCCGCCTAACCATCTTTGGTTAATGTAGAAAGCACCACAACGGCTTGCTTCTTGGGCAATAATTCCTGCTGCTTGACGTTTTGTACCGACAAACAATACCCGCTTACCTTGTTCTGAAGAAGAACGCATATAGTCATAAGCTTCCTCCATCAATTGGGCTGTTTGTACCAAATCGATGATGTGAACACCATTACGAGCGGTATAAATATATTGGGACATTCTGGGATTCCAACGACGGGTTTGATGTCCAAAATGAACCCCAGATTCTAAAAGTTCTGCTAGAGAAACGACTGGCATATTTTTTTTACTCCTATTTTCGGGTTAATCCTCCATTCAAGGCGATCTTCTGGTTTATAAGAAAACACCCGAAATCTTGAATGTGTGAATTTTTAAGCCTATATAGTTTAGCATCTTTAGGATTGCTAATTGCTACCAGATTACATGGCTTGTTGAAGATGAGTTTTTTATTTTTATCGAAATTACTACCTTTATTTATTTATCCTTTAGGTCTGTCTTGCGTGTTGTTGTTCTTGGCTTTAGTGTTAAGTAAGGTGCGATCGCGCTGGACATTTGTGCCTGTATTTTTGGTATTGCTGATTATCTTGATCGCGGGTAATACCAGAGTCAGTAATTACTTAGTCAAGTCTTTGGAATGGCAATATCTGCCACTGTCTAAAATCCCTCAAGCTGAAGCTATTGTCATTTTGGGAGGGGCGACGAGAAATGTGAGTTTTCCCAGAGTAATTCCCGATTTGAGCGATCGCGGCGATCGCCTGTTATCTGGGGCGAAGTTATATAAAGATGGTTTAGCACCTTTAATTATCGTCTCTGGTGGTCGCATTCAGTGGTTTGGGACAGAAGAATCGGAAGCCCAAGACATGGCGCAAATTTTAGAGTTAATTGGTGTTCCCCCTGAAGCGATAATTTTAGAACCAGATTCTGTAAATACCCATGAAAATGCGGCTTATACTCAACAAATCTTGCAAGAAAAGGGAATTAATAAAATCTTGCTGGTAACATCAGCCTTTCATATGCCGCGATCGCTTGCTATCTTTAAAAAACAAGGTATTAATGCCATTCCCATATCTACAGATTTTTTAATTAGCAAACAAGAGTTAGCCGCACCTAATTACAGTCTAGAATCTCAAATTCTCAGCCTGATTCCTAGTAGCGAAAATCTCGATCGCACGACTTTAGTAATTAAAGAATATATTGGTACGTTAATCTATCGACTAAAAGGATGGCTGTAATCATTTAACATTTATTGTCCTCTACCCAATTCTTAACAACTGAGGTTTTAATGGTGAAGAAACCTAAGAGAAACTGAGGGAAGATCTGATGGTAAAAACTATTGGAATGCTGAGTAGTTATAAGAATCTTGGTAGTCGAGATTGGTTATGGAAACAAACTCCAAATCATTTTGGGGTATGGAAAAATATTCAGATGTTAGCTACTGCTAAACAACCAGATCTTTTATTGTTATATCAGTATGATTTTCCATCACCGCAGCAGTCTGTTTCTTGGTGGGAAAAATTCAAGGATCGTAGGAATAATAAAACGGAAAAGATACCTAATATTTTACAAAAAGTACCTCAAGAAAAAATTATTTTTTTATTACGAGAACCACCATTAGCAGAAGTCATAAAACGCAATCAACTTAACTATCAAATTGCCAGTCAGTATTGCGGTTATATCTCAGGGCCAGATGAATTTGCCCCCATACCCGAATTTATGCCAGCTATTTGGTATTTGCGCAGTTCTTTTGCCGAATTAAACACAGGAAAAGTGCCTGAAAAACAAAACATTTGTAGTTGGATTACATCAGGAATTTCTCGTACGGAAAACCATCGCAAACGCTTGTCATTTCTAAGGCTATTACAAGACAATCATCTCAAATTCGATCTATATGGTCGTAATTTACCCGATTGGTCTAATAGTTTGGGAACAGTAGAAGATAAATGGAATGCGATCGCGCCTTATTATTACAATTTGGCAATTGAAAATTATGCTGAAAACGATCTTTATGTTAGCGAAAAGTTATGGGATTCACTTTTAGGGTGGTGTTTGCCTATCTATTATGGTGGTTCGGCTGCGGATAAATTATTACCCAAAGGTAGTTTTTTAAGATTACCGAGTTTGGATGAAAAAGGTTTAGCTTATATTCAAGAAGTTACTTCAAGTCCCGATGCTTGGTATGAAGCAAAAGAGAAAATTGCTGAGGCGAGACAAATTATTTTGCATGAGTTAAATTTGTTGCAATGGCTATCTGATTTTGTCGAAAAGTTTTAAACAATTTCTATAGCAAGAAAAATATTTATTAATTGATATGGATGGAATTTGTACTTTAGCTAATGACTATGTTTACGATCAAGTTATTGCTTTAATTAATAGTATCGAAGCAATACAGGGAAAAGATTTTCCAATTTGTATTTATCCTTATGATGATAATACGAAAAAATTAGAAGTGGAGGTTAAAAAGAGAGCTAATGTCGAATTATATAGCGATCGCAATTCGATGGATCAATGGGACGAGTTTGCCAGAAATGCTTGGGATACTCATTTAGGCGCACGTCACATCTGGCAACAAGCAGGAAGTGATGACTATCATCGGTTTGGTACTCATCGTCGTTATTGTGCTTTTGATAATCCTTTTGATCGCTTTCTCTATATGGATGCCGATACTTTATTAATGAACTCGGTAGACTTTATTTTTCAGGCTTTAGACGATAGCGATTGTGTTGTTTATGATTTTCAACATAAGGATTTAAGTCATGTTTATAATGTAAATTCTCCTCAGTTAAACAATATATTTACTAAAAAAAGATTGAAAACAGAGATTTTTTGCTCTGGTTTTTATGCTTCTAAGAAAAATTTATTTAGTAGTGAACAAAGACAAGAAATTATTCATAATTTAAAGCAAGAATGCGATATTTTATACCCAATGGCACCAGACCAGACTTTAATTAATTATATGACGATGCGTTCTGGTTGTTCAATTAATAATTTAGCTTTAAGTTTACCTCCAGAAAAAACTACAGGTTGTTGCGTTACTTCTCAGCATTTTATTAATCAAGATAATTTACTTTACGACAGAGATAATCGTTTAACTTATATTCACTATATTGGCTTATCTTCTCGTTTGTTTGCGCGAGTATGTAACGGGGAAAATATTGATTTTCCTTACAGAGATTTATTTTTATACTATCGCTATCTTCACGAACCAGAAAATCGTCCTCAATTTACTACTAAAGCTGTAGCATACAATCAATCTCCTTCTTTGACTACAAAATTAATGACTAAATTAGGTCTGAAATAAATTAACTAAAAATATTAGGAAAAACTATATGAGTCGCGGTATTTATATTACAGCTAATGACCGAGTAACCGATCATGCGATCGCTTTAATGAATAGTATCAGATTTTACGATTCTGATGTGCCTGTTGTAATGATTCCTTATGACGATAATTATCTAGAAATAGCTAAAATTTTGGGCGATCGCTTTGGAGTTAATCTTTACCCTGATTTAGATTTTATCGAACGTTTATCTCAGCAATTATATGCTATTTTTGGTTCTGGTTTTTTTGCTCGTCCCAATCAATTTCGCAAGCAAGCTTGTTGGTTTGGTGAGTTTGATGAATTTTTATATATAGATACTGATATTGTTGTTTTTGAAAAAATTATCGATAATTTAGATTATTTACAACAATATGATTTTCTTTGTTGTGACTATCAGCATTCTGGTGGTATTAAAAATGTTTTTAGTCAAATAGTAATCGAACAAAATATTTTTACTGAATCAGAATTACAGAGTATTTTTAATGGAGGTTTTTGGGCTTCTAAAAAAAATTTGATTTCTGAACAAGATCTATATGACACCTTTAATGAGTGTGCTGCACATCCAGAATATTTTGATTTCACTCAAAAAACTTCCGATCAACCAATAATTAACTACATGATTCTTCAAAGAATACCCAAGCGGTTTAATTTAGTTTATCGAGATGGTAAAGCCCCAGGTAGTTGGGCTGGTAGTGAACATTTCCAACAAAAAGAAAATATTTTATTCGATCCTAACATTAATAAAAATCTGCAATATTTACACTGGGCTGGTATTAAAATTCAACCTGGTTGTTCTTACTGGAATATTTGGAAGCATTATCGTTATTTAAATGAAATTATGCCTACAGATGCTGAATTATCTATTCCTAAAAACCAGGGAAGCATTTTACAACAGCTAACCCAAAAAATGAAAAAAAAGTTATTAAGTAAATAAATCAGTCATTTGTTTTTTATATATTATGAATAAATTTCCAGATTTTATAATTATCGGTGCTGGCAAATGCGGTACAACTTCAATCTACAACTATCTAGATCAACATCCTCAAATTGCTCTCTGTCCTGCTAAAGAAACATATTTTTTTGTTCCTGAACCAGTTCGTTCTAAATTAAAACCTTGGGGGGCAATAACCGAGATTGAAGACTATAGTAATTTATTTAAAGGTGTAGCGTCAGATTGTGTAGTTGGAGAAATTTCAACTACTTACTATCAATATGCAGAATCGGCAAAACTTATTTCTCAAACCCTACCACAAACTAAAATAATTGCCATTTTAAGAAATCCAGCTACTAGAGCCTTTTCTGATTACCAAATGCACTATCGTAAAGGTAACGAACAACAAGATTTTCAGGAGATATTGTCTCCAGATAATCGTTTTATCAAACCTGGATTTTATTATGCTGAACTCGTTCCTTTTTTTGAAGTATTCGACCGCCAGCAGATTAAAATTTTTCTTTTTGAAGACTTAATTGAAAACCCTCAAAAAATGATGATAGAACTATTTGATTTTATTCAAGTTGATGCTAAATTTATTCCCGATGTCAGCAAAAAAAGTAGAACTGGAGGAATGCCCAAAAACCAACAACTTAATTTATTACTTACTAAAGACAATCCCCTTCGTTCTGTGGCAGCTGCTATTTTAAAAATATTTATACCTCTAGACTTAAGACAGAAAATCCGTTCTAGTTTAATTGATAAAAATATAAAAACAACTAAATTAACTCTAGAATCTCAAAAAATCTTAATAGAAATTTATCGGGAAGACATTTTAAAATTACAAAATATAATTGATCGCGATTTATCTCACTGGTTAAAACTTTAATCTACAATTTAATTATTTTAAATAAATGATAAAACTATAATTACTTGTTGAATACAAAAAATTACAACTAAAGCAATAATGAAACTACGCATTAGATTTACTTTATGTTCTAATTTTCGTAAAGATTGTTTGCTGCCAGAAAATAAATTATTAATATATCTTTGTTGTTCTAAATGTCGAGCATATATTTGTTTTTCTATTATATTATTTAAATCATTGTCAATATTAATATTATTAAATTGATGTTTAGCGGTATCTAAGCCCATTTGTATTTGACTGCTAACTTGATCTTGAAAAGTTTCTAGACCCTCACGAAATTCTAGTTTTAAATTATTGATTTGCTGCTCGATTTCACTATATAGTTTTAGGCGATCGCTTTGATTTTCCAAGGCAATTTTTTGTTCTAATTGAGCCAGATGAAGACTATATTTAGCTTCTAATTGGGATAAATTTTCAGAATTAGTTTTTTGATCGCTAATTAAATGAGACAGTAGTTTTTCAAATAATCCTGGCCCTAATTGAAAATAACCCCGTTGAATAGCGCGAATCGTATCTACAATTTCTGGTGCTGAAGTAGTCTTTAAAAGGTATCCCCTTGCGCCTGCTTCTACTGCTGTATTAATATTTTTATCATCATCATTGCTACTGAGAATAATCACTTTGGTTTCAGGAAAACTCTGGCAAACCATTTTAGTCAGAGTTAATCCGTTCATTTCTGGCATTTCTAGATCGACAATAATAATATCTGCATGAGTTTCATCCATCAATTCAAAAGCTTGGACTCCATTACTAGCTTGACCAACTATTTCAAAATCCTCTTCTGTTTCTAAAATAACTTGTAAAGCTTGCCTGGTAAAATTCTGATCGTCTACTATTAAAATGCGAATCATTCACCATCCCTCATGTAAGATTTTAAATTACAATTTAAATGCATTGATAAAAAACCAGTTAAATTGAGATTGTACTTAGAATACATATCATTGACTTCTCCTTTTATAGTTCGGTAAATTATTAATTTGATCGTTGGGTAATAAATTAACCATAGTAAAAATACTGAGAGTATAAATTGATATCTTACAAGAATTTGCTAAGTTTAATTGCAGATAATTATTACAATTTGAAGTCTCAATTTACCCTTAGTTAAATCCCACAAGCTGATAGTTTTATCTTGACTACCGCCAGCTAAAATTTTGCCATCACCACTAAGGGCGATCGCCTTAATTGATATCTTATTGTGCCAGTGTGCGATCGCTCGGAGTATTAATTGGCTCTACAGCAACTAAATTAGTCTGATATCGATTGGGAGAATTTACCACATGAGCATTTATTAATGTTTAATGTTTAATACAATTCCGCATTTTTAAATTGCTTCATTTTTTGGGCATTAGCTGCCTCTCCACAACTACGAGGAGTGGGAAAAACTTTACCAGGATTAGCCAAACCCTTAGTATTAATGGCATCGCGGACGTAACCCATAGTTTCTAAATCGGTTTCATTAAACATATAAGGCATATAACAATTTTTATCCGCGCCGATACCATGTTCTCCCGATAGACTTCCCCCGGCATTCACGCAGAGTTTGAGAATTTCGCCCCCAATTTCTTCTACGGTTTCAAAAGCTCCCGGTATGGAGTTATCGTAAAGAATTAAGGGATGTAAGTTGCCATCTCCCGCATGAAAAACATTGGCAATTTTATAACCATAGCGATCGCTTAAGGCATTGATTTCTTGTAAAACCTTGGCTAACTGAGTACGGGGAATCACTCCATCTTGAACAAAATAATCGGGACTCATATGTCCTGCGGCGGCAAAAGCGGCTTTTCTACCCTTCCATAATTTCAAGCGAGTTTCAGGATCGTTAGCAGAAGTCATCCCAGTAGCACGATTTTGTTGGCAAATTTCCGTAACTCGTTGTTTATAAGCCGATACTTCTACTTCCAAGCCATCTAATTCCACTAATAAAACGGCTGCGGCATCGCGATCGTAACATCCAGTTGCCACGATATCTTCTACGGCGTTAATACTCAGGTTGTCCATAATTTCCATTCCCGCAGGAATAATCCCCGCACCGATAATATCGGCTACGGCTGCACCAGCATCTTCGATAGAAGGGAAATTAGCCAACACCACACAGACTGATTCGGGACGCTTTAAAATCCGTAAAGTAACTTCTGTGGCAATACCTAAAGTTCCTTCTGAACCTACAAATAAGCCCGTTAAATCGTATCCAGGCATCTCCGGTACTGTCCCCCCCACATCGATCACCGAACCATCGGGAAGGGCTAATTTTAAGCCTAAAACGTGATTGGTTGTTACACCATATTTAAGACAGTGGACTCCACCAGAATTTTCCGCTACATTGCCCCCAATTGAACAGATAATCTGACTGGAAGGATCGGGAGCATAATAGAAACCCGCGCCGCTAACTGCTTGAGTTACCCAATTGTTAATTACTCCAGGCTGGACGGTAATCCGATGATTATCCAAATCGACATTTAAAATTTGATTCATTCTGGCAGTAACAATTAGAACACAATCTTCTATCGGTAAAGCACCGCCAGATAAACCCGTACCCGCTCCCCTAGCAACCCAAGGAATGTCGCGATCACTACAAATTTTAATTGCGGCAGCCACTTGTTCGGTAGTACGGGGCAACACTACCAAACCCGGACGTTGACGATAACTAGCCAAACCATCGCATTCATAAGTTAATAACTCTTCTTTTCGCCGAATTACTCCATCTTTACCCACTATTGTTTCAAATTCCTTAATAATCGGATTCCATTTATCAGTTGTCGGTTTAAAAAGATTGCTAAACATCACGATCTTTAATTGAATGATGGATAATTAAATTTTTAAGCTAAAGTATTGTCTGTTAATTTAATCAATAAAAAAATCGAATGGATTTACACATTACAGATGCTTCTGCGTTGGCTCAAATCGATTGTCAAGTTGAAGCTCTTCCAATGTCCCCAGCCGAGTATGAAATTGTCCGTCAGGTTATCTATTATACTGCCGATTTTGAATACAGTTCTATTATTAAATTTAATCATCATGCCTTAGCAAAAGGAGCGGCGGCGATCGCGGCTCGAAGTACAATTATAGTAGACATACCTGCAATTCAGGTTCAGATCGTACCTAAGTTACAAAAAACATTTTGCAACCCTGTTTATTGTTGTAGCACTACCGCAGTTCGTCCTCAAAAGCGTAAAACTAAAGCTGCCTGGGGTCTAGAAACCCTGGCAAAAACTCATCCAGACGATATTTATGTAATCGGTCAAGACGCAACAGCTTTAGGAACTTTAGCCGAATTAACCGCCAGAAAAGCAACCAACCCCGCTCTAATTATCTTTACTGCACCGATGTTTATCGAACAAGATATGAAGCAATGGCTGATAAAGTCTGCTATACCCAGTATTTATATTGATAATCCTAAAGGAAATGCCACCGTTGCCACTGCTATTGTCAATAGTCTGATCGATTTAACTTGGCAAGCCTATGAAATAAATTCAAGTAGTAAGTAATGAATTATGAATTATGAATTATGAATGACGTTTGATATTTTTATTTTTACTACGACTTCTATTGTTCATTCTCGATGGGGAGACACCGCCGAGTTGACGGCTGACTTCAGTAAAAACATCTTTTTGTAGGTAGGGATATTGACCGAACCAGAGATTTTGACTGGGAATGTATGTATCGGTAATTTTTTCAATTCTACCGAGATCTGAACGATTAGATAATACTAATAATTCGGCAATTTGACCTGGAACGATCGCTTTATGAATTCGACGCAGAGGAGCTTGTACTTCAAGTTCAAATCCCGTTTCATCTCCGACAACTAAATTGAGCCAACGTTCGCGATTTTCGATAATTACTAATTCACCACGCTTATTAACCGTTTCTTCTTCGCCGATTAATTCCTCAGTCAGATAAACATCTAAAATTTTACCCTGCCAAAAACCACCAT
>JBHJNX010000140.1:0-3623 GCA_050330335.1 Pleurocapsa sp.
TTGACACTCCCGCCAGTAAGCTCCTAGCGTCGCTTTACTGGGGGATTCTTGACTCATCGGCTGCCAACTAGATCGAACAGAGTAAGCTGAACTATCCCCGTCGCATCGCCTCTGCAAGCATTTTGTACAAGTGTGACGGAGCGCACAAGCTCCGCCCTTCGAGGGCGGAGACGGCTCCTTACTTGCTTGACGGTATGCCCTACCGCCAATTCTCCACGATCTTGAATTATTTTTGCCGAACAAGTATCTCTCGACTCGGTATGACGGCAATTAGGATTAGAACAGATATGTATTCTTTGTCCTAGCTCTTTTTTGCCAGTATGAGCATGGCACTTACAACATTCTTGACTCGTGCCATTTTTATCTACTTTTAGATAAAATTTGCCCTGTTTCCAGGCAACATACGGCAGCACAGTATTGATAAATCCACCAATACCAGAATCAAGAGATTGTTGGCAAAACAAGCCTTTTGACCAGGACTTAAAGTTAATATCCTCGACAAAGATATTATCTGCCTGACCTACAATTTCATGAGCTAGTTTAAAATGCCAGTCTCGTCTGGTATTAGCTACTTTTTCGTGCAGCCGAGCGACACGGTTTTGCAGTTTTAACCAGTTATTTGAACCTCTTGTTTTATTCTTCAAACGACGCTGGAGCAATTTCAGCTTCCTAGCTTGATGAATCAAAAACTTAGGACTCTTAATTAACTGAGTCGGTGTAGCAACAAAACTTTCTATTCCTGCATCCAATCCGATTGATTTTTGACCAGGTAAAGCATCAGGTACAACCTCAGATGACTGAAAATAAATCACTAAATAATACCCACTTGCTTTCCTAACGACTTGCAATTGCTTAGGCACAAATCCTTTTGGGTATGGTCTAGACTGTCTAATTCTAATCCAGCCAATACTAGGAAGATTTACCCTACCAGCATCCAAGCAGATTGTATTGGGTTTAGGAAAGATAAAACTACGATATCTATTGGTATTACGGAACTTTGGAAATCCTCTACTCGGCACGGACGACCTGCGGACTTGAGGAAGCCTCAAGTCTCGCGTCCTCATCCTGAAAAAATCAGTCCAAGCTCTGTCTAATCTTCTCAAAACTTGTTGCAAGCATTGAGCATTTACAAGTTTTAGATGAGGTAGCTTTTTCTTGGCTTCTGTTAATGCTTTGGCTTGGATATTGTAATTAGGAAAAGGCTCGTCAGCAGGAATTATATACTCACTAATTATTGAACAACGATCTACCTGAAATTTGCGAGACTCTAACCAAGCTTTCCGTTCAGCATGGGCAAAATTATACACACTTCTGCAAATACTCAGGTATTGCTCAAACTGCCTTATTTGTTGCTGTGTTGGCTTGATTTTGTATCGATATGCGCAGGTAATCATTGCTCGACCATTAATCATACTATGATTACAGTACAGTTTACTGGTATGTCATGTCAAGCAATTTTAATAAAGGTTTTAGGTCGGTTTATAAACTTATCGCTCATATTGTTCTAGTAACAAAATATCGTACTCTCGTCGGTTTAACGGGAGTCCTCTTTTTGCATTTAAGATAGGTATATTTACAGGAGGTTCATCATAGCTGACTTTTTTCAAAATGGTGAAATAACCACCTTACACGATTTACACAGCCGTTCTGTGGAATCTTTAGAAGAAGAACTAGTAGATATTGCCCAAACTTCGCCGATGACCCTGCTGCTTCCCTGTCTGTTCTCGGAATTAGAAGGACCGGCACTGGCTAATATCGTCGATGAACTGACCCAGGTTAAATATTTAGACCAAATTATTATCGGTTTAGATCGGGCTTCAGAAGAACAGTTTGAATATGCTAAAAAATATTTCGGTCGATTACCGCAAAAACACAAAATTTTGTGGAACGATGGACCTCGATTGCAGGCGGTTCATCAATTACTTAAACAAGAAGGATTAGCTCCTAGCGAACGGGGTAAGGGATATAACGTTTGGTATTGTATGGGATACTTCCTTTCTTGTGGAACATCTCAAATTCTGGCCCTACATGATTGCGATATCGTCACTTATGACAAAACATTACTAGCCAAACTATTGTATCCAGTAGCTAACCCGAAGTTTGAGTTTAAATTTTGCAAGGGCTATTACTATCGCCAGGCTAAAAACAGATTAAATGGCAGAGTAATGCGACTCTTGGTTACTCCTCTAGTGCGATCGCTCAAAAAAATCTTCAAAGATAATCCTTTTTTAGATTATATTGACAGCTTTCGCTATCCCCTATCAGGAGAATTTTCCATGGTAGGAGAAGTGGTCAATACCATTCGCATTCCCTATGATTGGGGGCTGGAAATTGGTGTACTTTACGATGTTTATCGCAACTACAATGTGAATAAAATCTGTCAGGCAGATATTGCCAATGACTACGATCACAAACATCAAGAGTTTTCCTTTGGCGATCGCCAGCGAGGTCTATCGAAGATGTCCATTGATATCTGTAAGGCAATCTTTCGTAAATTGGCTGCCAATGGACAAATCTTTTCTCAAGAAACTTTCAGAACCATTAAAGCTAGTTACTACCGCACTTCTCTCGATTTTATCGAACGCTATCATAGTGATGCAATTATGAATGGCTTAATTTTAGACCGCCACAATGAAGAAAAAGCGATTGAACTGTTTTCTCAATCTATCATTCATGCCGGGAATGCTTTTTTGCAAAACCCTCAGTTAACTCCCGTGATTCCCAGTTGGAATCGAGTCATGAGTGCTGATGCCAATATTTTGCATAAAATTAACGATGCGGTACAAGCTGATAATGATTAAATTTGTAAATGATGAATGATGAATGATAAATGATGAATGTTTTTACCATCCGATTAATTGGGAGTCGCGGTTAAAAAAGTTTTTATACACTCCTTCGGTTACTAAAATGGTAGCCATTAAATTAGTCAGGACGATGGCAAACAAAATTAAAATCTGATAAGAAGCCGCATCGCGAGGGTTAGCCCCTGCCAAAACCTGTCCTGTAAACATTCCTGGCAAACTAACCAACCCCATCACCACCATGTTATTGAGAGTAGGAATCAAACCAGCACGAATTGCTTCTCGTTGATAGCCAGTAATAGCTTGTTTGGGAGTCGCTCCCAGGCTGAGATAGGTTTCAATTTCTAAATAATTTTGTTTAATGGCACTTACCAGGCGATCGCCCGCTAGGGAAGCCCCATTCATGGCATTACCGAATAACATCCCCGCTAATGGAATTAAGTACTGAGGTTCGTACCATTTAGGTGGTTGAATGATCAGCAAGATAGTATAACCCAAAGTAAAAGCACTACTAGCTAATAAAGATAGCAGCACTACAGGTAATAGACCTTGAAGTTTTTTATCGATCCGATTGCGGGTAACAATTGTCGCAATAGTGATCATAATGCCCAAAATTGCCATTATCGCCAGCCAATTATCGATGGCGAATACCAGATCGAGAATGTAACCCACAACAATTAGTTGTAACAGAGAGCGGATTGCCCCATATGCCAACTGTTTTTCTAAACCCAGTTTTTGCCAAAGAGATAGAGCGATCGCAATACCGATGATGCCTAAAGATAAAGCCAGATCGAAAGTATCTAGTTCGATAAAATTATCCAC
>JBHJNX010000141.1:0-10148 GCA_050330335.1 Pleurocapsa sp.
TCAACTCCGCTTTCAACCAAATCTAAATCAGCATTGAGTTTTGTTGATGTTGTAGCTCTTATTGTTGGGGTTGTTATTGGTGCAGGTATTTTTGAGACACCTGCTTTAGTGGCTGCCAACACTGGTAGTAGAGAGCTTTTACTTTTGACTTGGGTGTTGGGAGGAGCAATGTCGTTAATTGGTGCAATTTGTTATGCAGAATTAGCAACAACTTATCCTCATCCAGGAGGCAATTATTATTATCTCAAACGTGCCTTTGGTAAATCTACCGCTTTTCTGTTTGCCTGGGGACGCATGACAGTCATTCAAACTGGTTCACTTACTTTGTTAGCGTTCGTGTTTGGTGATTATGCTTCTCAGTTATATCGTCTTGGTGATGTTTCTGCTTCTGTTTATGCTGCTCTTGCCATTGGCATTTTGACCATTTTAAATCTCATTGGTATTCGCCAAGGAAAATGGACACAAAATTGGTTAACCGCAGCCAAAGTTCTAGGTTTGTTATTAATTGTCATTGTGGGGTTACTCTTTGCTGCACCTACTACTCCTGTAGAACCAATTGAGCCTAGAATGTCGCAAAATTTAGGACTGGCAATGGTTTTTGTCTTATTATCCTATGGTGGCTGGAACGAAGCCGTCTATATCTCCGCCGAATTAGACAACCTCAAACGAAATATGGTGCGATCGCTTTTGTGGAGTATTGGTATTATTACCGCAATTTATTTGGCGATTAATCTGGCATACGTTCAAGGATTGGGGTTAGAAACAATGGCAGCCTCAGAAGCAGTAGCCACCCAATTGATGAGTCGTGCGGTTGGGACAACAGGTGCTTGGTTAATTAGTCTGCTGATTGCTATTTCTACTCTAGGTGCAATTAATGCCACTATTTTCACTGGTGCTAGAACTAACTATGCATTAGGGAAGGACTTTACGGTTTTGAGTTGGCTTGGACGTTGGCATCGGAAGACTCAATCTCCACCCCCTGCTTTATTGGTACAGTCAGGAATTGCACTTTTTTTAGTTTTGTTGGGGACGCTGACACGCAGGGGTTTTGAAACAATGGTAGATTACACCGCCCCCGCTTTTTGGTTCTTTTTTCTACTGACAAGCTTATCTTTATTGGTGTTGCGATTCCAAGAACCAGAAGTACCCAAACCATTTCAAGTCCCCTTTTATCCTTTAACACCTATTCTTTTTTGTTTGATCTGTGGCTACTTACTTTATTCAAGTCTAGTTTACACAGGCGTTGGCGCACTTGTTGGCGTAGCAGTAGTAATTGCTGGTATTCCACTTTTATTCTGGTCGCGTTGGCAGAAAACTTAAATTTAAAATCACAAGGAAAATATCATGAATCTAAGCAAAAAAATCGGATTGTTACTCACCAGTATCAGTATTAGTAGTTTAGCAGTAGTTGGATGTACTCAACAACGCAACTTTAGTGAGACTACTCCTCAAACTCAACAACCTTCAATCCCAGTTCAAAACCGACCTACGACTAATGTACCTGATGTACCCTATGTCCCTACACCTGAAAATGTGGTCAATCAAATGCTGGAATTAGCAAATGTATCGGGAGATGATATCCTTTACGATCTTGGTAGTGGAGATGGTCGAATTCCGATTACAGCAGCCCAGAAGTATGGAACTCGCGGTACTGGGGTAGAAATCGCTCCCGAACTTGTACAACTTAGTCAAGAAAATGCTGAAGCAGCAGGAGTGGCGGATAATGTGGAGTTTTTGCAACAAGACTTGTTCCAGACAGATATAAGGGATGCTACAGTAGTCACGCTTTATTTACTACCAGATGTTAACCTCGAACTTCGTTCCAAATTGCTGCAAGAACTTGAACCAGGTACGCGAGTTGTTTCCCACGACTTTGATATGGGAGAGTGGCAACCAGAACAAGTGATCAGGGTACAAAGTGGAACTCGGCAACACACCATTTATTACTGGGTTGTTCCTGAAGAAATTCCAGAAAATCTTACCTAAATACAATATCTGCTATGAAACGTTTATTAATGACCAGTCCCGTAGCAGTGGCAGCCTTCTGGATTGCAATTTATCTTGTAATTACTCTGTTACCACTGTTAATACTGCTGTTTTATTTTCCTCCAGAAGGAAGAGGATTTTGGCTTGAGTTTTCAGTAGCTTTAGGTTTTATTGGATTAGCGATGATGGCTCTTCAGTTCGCATTAACAGCGCGAATTAATCGAATTGAAGCTTCTTATGGGGTTGATATCATTCTTCAATTTCATCGCTATATTTCTTTAGTAGCTTTTTGCTTGATTCTGATTCATCCGCTAATTTTATTCGTTACCGAACCTGAGACTATACAATTATTAAATTTTCCCCAAGCTCCTTGGCGCGCCAGATTCGCCGTCATTGGAACTTTGGCACTAATTATCTTAGTTGTTACATCTATTTGGCGCAAACCTCTAAATATTCCCTATGAATTCTGGCGTACCTCTCACGGTATTTTAGCTGTTACCGCAGTTGCGTTGGGTTTGGCTCATGCCTTGGGAGTAAGTTACTACCTGAGTTTGTTCTGGAAAACGATTCTTTGGAGTGTGATCGCTCTTGTTGCTTTATGGCTACTAATTTATGTCCGTGTAATTAAACCCTGGTTCATGATCAAAAAGCCTTATTTAGTAGAAGAAGTGATTCCCCAACGAGGTGATGTCTGGACTTTAGCTTTGCGACCTAGAGGACACGAAGGCATGAAATTTCAACCAGGTCAATTTGCTTGGATTACTTTAGATATTTCTCCGTTTCGGATGCGCGAACATCCCTTTTCCATGTCTTCTAGTGCAGTCAATCCCGAACGTTTAGAATTTAGCATTAAAGCTTTAGGAGACTTTACTAATCACATCAAAGACGTAAAACCAGGAACAAAAGCTTACCTAGATGGCCCTTACGGTGTATTTACTACAGACCGTTATTGGGATTCTGCTGGATTTGTCCTGATTGCTGGTGGGATCGGGATTACTCCAATGATGAGTATGCTAGTCAGTGCTGCCGAACGTCAAGACGATCGCCCTTTTTTATTGATTTATGCCAGTAAAAAATGGGAAGAGATCACTTTTCGTGAAGAATTAGAGGCTTTGCAAGCACAACTAGACCTTGCTATCATTCACGTTTTGAGAGAACCACCAGAAGACTGGACTGGAGAAACTGGTTATGTCAATCGAGAATTACTTGCCAAATATATTCCAATTCATAGTGGTAGCCGTCAATACTTTATTTGTGCTGCTCCAGTGATGATGGACAAAGTCGAAAGTGATTTACACAGTCTAGACGTACCTGTGACTAACGTTCACATGGAACATTTTAATTTAGTTTAATTCAACAACGGAGATTTATGCGCTACAGCATCATGCTTCAAGTAGTGGGAATCATCACCTTAATCCTGGTTAGTACGGCTGCCTTATTTGCCTGGCTACAAAACCGCGATATTCCCCAACCAGAAACTTTAGGCTCGTTTCATTCTAGAGAAAAATTAGAAGAAGAGCAAAAACAGTAATCAGTTAGTAGAAGAAGAATATGTTGTTTAAAAATAATTTGTATCAAGATGCTTGGCAACAACTTAATAATTCGATTATTTATTACCAAGATCGGCCAGTTGGTACGGTAGCTGCCCAAGATTCTACGATGGAAGAACTAAATTACGACCAGTGTTTTGTTCGAGATTTTGTTCCTTCCGCCTTAGCTTTTTTGAGCGCAGGAGAAACAGAAATTGTCCGCAATTTTTTAAACGAAACTTTAACTCTACAGAGTCACGAGCCACAAATGGACTCTTTTAAACCAGGGCCTGGATTGATACCTGCTAGTTTTAAAGTAGAAATTCAAGACGGGAAAGAATATCTCACTGCTGATTTTGGCGAAAGTGCGATCGCCAAAGTTCCTCCTGTCGATTCCTGTTTATGGTGGATTTTGCTACTAAGAGCTTATATCAAAACTACAGGTGATGTATCTCTGGCTCAACAAGACGATTTTCAAGAAGGAATTAGATTAATTCTCGAAATGTGTTTGGTGCATCGGTTTGCCATGTATCCAACCATGTTAGTCCCCGATGGTGCGTTTATGATTGACCGTCGTTTGGGAGTTTACGAACATCCTCTGGAAATTCAAGTCTTATTTTATGCTGCCTTACGAGCAGCAAAGGAACTGTTATTGCCCGAAAAATCAAACCAACTTTGTCTGAAAAACATCAATCGCCGTTTAGAAACTCTTACTTATCATGTACGAGAATATTATTGGCTAGATTTACAACGCTTAAACGAAATCTATCGTTTTAAAGGAGATGAGTTTGGTCAAGAAGTAGCCAATCGTTTCAATATTTATCCTGGTTCGATTCCTAGCTGGTTGACTGAATGGCTACCAGAAAATGGAGGCTATTTAGCAGGTAATCTTGGTCCCGGACGCATGGATTTTCGTTTTTTTGCTTTAGGTAATTTGCTGGCAATTGTTACTTCTCTCGCTAGCCAAGCTGAATCCCAAAGTATCATGAATCTAATCGAGCAACGTTGGCAAGACTTAGTTGGTAATATGCCGATGAAAATCTGTTTTCCTGCTTTAGAAGGCAAAGAATGGCAAATAGTAACAGGAGCAGATCTTAAAAATATACCTTGGTCATACCACAATGGCGGTAATTGGCCAGTGCTACTGTGGCTGTTGGTAGCAGCAGCACAAAAAACTGGACGCATGGATATTGCTAACAAAGCCTTGGAACTAGCTCAAAATCTCTTGGCTCAAGATGAATGGCCAGAATATTATGACGGCAAATATGGTCGCTTAATTGGTAAAGAATCCAGAAAATTTCAAACCTGGACTTTTGCGGGTTTGTTGGTAGCACAGCAGTTAATTGCTAATTCTGACTACTTAAAACTAATTAGTTTTGACCACGAATAATATCATTCTTACTAGCTCTTATGTCATCACAACGAAGCTGGCAAAAAATGGCTGCGATCATTGCTTTAGTCAATTTTGGCTTGGTTTTATTTAATTTATCTTATCTTCCTGCCCGTAGCTTTTACTGGCAAGTTATTCCTGATTTAGTTAACCTATACGATCCGATTAAAGGTATTACACCTCACCCTGAAACTCAAAATTATTTAGCTCAAGTTAATCAGTTAGAAGCGCAACTGTCGCCAACGGAAATATCTGCCGAGCAAATTGAAGCCAATCTTTTAGAATTACAAATTCTCAGCCACCGTATGATTGATGAAAATCCTTTTGAGGGAGTTAATCAAGGTAATACTTTGGAAACAATTAAAAGTAGAATCCGCAATCGGGTAGGAGAAACTTCTAGTCGAGATGCTTTGACTATTTTTTGGAGTCCTGATTATTTGACTCGTTTTGGTTGGCAAGAAGAAATTGAGTTTTTTAATCAAGAAATTCGCCCCTTAATTGCTACGAATTACTATCGAGAGGTTAATAGATTTGGTGGTTTAGTTGATCGCTTTTGGCTCATTGATTTACCATTTATTGGTTTTTTTATTGGTGAAATTCTGGCTCGCACCTACTTCCTCAG
This sequence comes from Pleurocapsa sp., assembly GCA_050330335.1. GTDB lineage: Bacteria > Cyanobacteriota > Cyanobacteriia > Cyanobacteriales > Xenococcaceae > Waterburya. The sequence goes on from JBHJNX010000141.1 coordinate 5,528, forward strand.
TCGGCGTAAACCGGATTTAGCTTGGCTAGAAGCTGCTTTAAGACGCTGGTACGACCTTTTTTTGCTTTTTCCCTTTGTTCGTTGGTTAAGAATTATTCCTGTAACTATTCGTCTTTATCAAGTTGGCTGGTTGAACTTAAAACCTTTACAGAAGCAAATTAATTATGACTTTGCTATCAGTTTTGCAGGAGAATTAACAGAACTAGTTGGTATTCAAGTAATCGACCAAATGCAAGATGCAATCAAACGAGGTGATGTCTCAAACTGGTTATTTCACCCTGAAGCGAGTCTTCCCTATGTCCAACTCAATAACAAAAATGAAGCTAAAGCGATCGCTAATCATTTAGTTAATATTAGCGTTTATGATGTTTTACCTCAAATTCAGCCAGATATTGAAGCTTTACTGCATCACAGTTTAGAAAATACTTTAAATCAATTACCTATCTACGAACACTTACAAAATATACCTGGTTTAAGTCATCTTCCAACTCGCTTAACCGAAGAGTTGGCCCAAAACTTATCTCAGGCGGCCTATCAAAACGCCATTCAGGCAATAGAAAATCCTACTACTACAGAATTAACTAAACGTTTAGTCTCCAACTTTCGTGATGTTTTAGAAGCAGAATTACAAAAAAAACATAACCTCCAAGAGATTGAGGCTTTACTTGTAGATATGCTAGAAGAAATCAAAATTAATTATGTTAAAACCCTAGCAGAAGGAGGAATCGAAAAACTCATCGAAGAAGCAGACCAACTACATCGAATTATCTAGCGTTCAATTTGATAGCGGGTTAAACTCCTGATATCTGCTTGAGATAAACCTAGTTCTTGAGCAATTAAAGCCTCGATTTGCTCAAACTGTGCAGTTTCAAACTCAAATTCTAATCTTTTAAGTTCAGAATCGTTAGTTTTCACTTGAACTTGAGCTAGTCCTTGTTTTTGATCGATTAATACCTGAATCAATTGTACAGTAACTGTTAGGTTAATTTGTGTTTTTTTATTGGCTTCTAATTCTGCAACGACACTAAAAGGACGACTTAAAACTTGATTAGAAATAAGTTCACTACCAACCCAGAAAGCAAGAGCTAATAAAGGTAGACAAAGCCAATAATCTATACTGAAACTTAAAAATCTTGCAACCCAGCGCGGTGGATACATAATAAGTAATAAGTAATAAGTAATTAGTAGGGGCGAACGGCCGTTCGCCCGTACAAGTAATAAGTAATAAAAATTAATTGTTTAATTGTTTTTAGGTATTTTTTAATAAAAGTGCAATATTAATCTTTTTTATCATAAGCGTAAATTTTGTTCAATAAAATCACACTCAAGGTGGATACCAAAATTAAAATATTTTTATAAGATATCTAAATTTAAAGCTAATTTTTTAACCTTATTTCCTATGAAAATCTTGTTAATAGAAGATGACCTCGAACAATTAGAACCGATGAAAACTGCTTTGTCAGAATTTGGTTATTGGGTAGATGGGATTGAAGATGGAAAAGTTGCTCAATGGTTGATGTCTCAAAAAGAGTATGACTTATTAATTTTAGATTTGATGTTGCCCAAGGTGAGTGGGTTAGAATTATGTCGTCAATATCGCGATGCGGGTAAAACTACCCCAATTTTAATGCTGACAGCCAAAGATACGATCGCCGATAAAGTTAAAGGTTTAGATGCAGGTGCTGATGATTATTTGGTTAAACCTGCTAATATTATTGAACTCTTAGCTAGAGTAAGAGCCTTATCAAGGCGATCGCCTGTGTGGCAAGGAAATTATCTTCAGGTGGCGGATCTTCAGTTAGATATGACTAGTTTAACTCTAGAACGACAAACTACTAGCGTCTCATTATCTCCCCGTGAATTTCAGTTACTAGAGTATTTTTTCCGTCATCCTTATCAAGTTCTGACTCGCAACCAAATTGAAGAATATTTATGGGAGTGGGGCGAAGAACCAGAAAGTAATGCTATCACCGCAACCGTACGGAGGCTAAGACAGCGTTTAAAACTAGTTGATGCAGCAGACTGGATCCAAACAGTTTACAGCATGGGTTACCGTCTCAATCCTCCACAGGATACTTAATCAGTTAATGTTTTACCGTAGTCGTCGCAATTTAGCTCGTTGGTTCACTTTTTCAATGGGAACTATTTTCTTCCTTTTTGCTGGAGTGCTTTATTTCGTAGAAGCGGTAGATGAGTTAGAAAAATTAGACCGGTTGCTTTATAAAAAAACTAGGGTAATAGCAACAAACCTCAAATATGAATGGGAAACTAAAACAATAGATTTAGAAAATGTTCCTTTGTTGGGCAATAATACGCGACTGCTAAATACTGAACTGATCTACGCTCGTTGGTACAATCCCGAAAAGCAACTAATGCGATTTTTTGGTACACCTGGCTTTGAAGAGTTAATTACACAACCTGGTTTAGAAACGATCAAAAATGAAACACCTTGGGTTCGCCAACTCACTTTACCTGTCTATCAAAGAGGACTCTTGATCGGCTATCTTCAAGTCGGGACACCTTTAACCTCTGCTCAAAATAACTTAACTCAATTACGTTTAATTTTGGCGATCGCCGTACCAATTTCGTTGGGCATTATCGGTATTACTGGCTGGCTCTTAGCAGGAATAGCAATGCGACCAATTCGTCAATCTTACGAACAACTACAGCGTTTTACAGCCGATGCTTCTCACGAACTACGCGCACCTTTAGCAGCAATTTTGACTAATGCTCAAGTTGGACTAATTACTCCTGTTAAAGATGGTTCACAGCAACTGCTGCGTTTGGAAAAAATTACTAAATTAGTTGAGTCGGTAAGCTACTTGGTTAGTAATTTGTTGTTTTTGGCTCGTCATGAAGGAGGATTAACTACTGAATCTTTACCAAAGATCGATTTAACCGATTTGCTCAACACCATAGCTAAAGAATATCAAATTCAAGCACACAAACAGGGTTTAATTTTCACCTTTAATTTGCCTACTCAACCAATTAAATTATCAGTCGAGCCAACTCTTTTATCTCAAGCAGTAACGAACCTGCTTACCAATGCTTATAAATATACCCCCGCAGGGGGCATAATTCAGTTGCGTTTATTGACCAACGGTCGCCCGCAAGCCCCGTCTTTTCAAGACGGGGAACGGGTGACTCGATCGCGTCAAGCTTTAATTACTGTAGAAGATAGTGGGATTGGTATTCCCGAAGCAGATTTACCCCACATTTTCGAGCGATTTTATCGAGTGGATACCGAGCGATCGCGTAATACTGGTGGTTTTGGTTTAGGTCTGGCGATCGCTAAACAAATTGTCGAAGCTCATGGCGGTAAAATTAGTGTATTTTCACAAGTCGAACAAGGAACTACTTTTACAATTAAATTACCTTTATAGAATTCTTTTTTTATATTATTTTAAGTAACCTAAGTATCTTCATGCCTCGATTCAGCAACGCCTAAAATTTAAATAGACGATTGGATAACCAATCGTCCAGTTGAAAAAAATATATTGATCGCCAGTGTGATTTAACATTATTCAAATTACCTAGATTCTGAATGGGCAAATTTAAGCAATAGAATCTTTTGCTAGTTGAGTAAACATTACTTGTTGTCTTAAATACAATAAATGTAACTTGCCAACTTGATTTTTTAATTCTTCAAGATCTTCTATATTTTTAATTGCATCACAAAAACAACGATGTAGTAATTGTTTTTCTAAAGGTAAGTCGTTCATAATAAGCACCTTGTAATTTTAACTGTTGATTTTAATGTAGTTATCTGTTAGTATGTCTAACTTTAAAAAATTATGCGTAGCGATCAATTGAACTTGAATCAAATAATTTTAATGTAAGGAGACGCTAGAAATTAACGGACAAATCTCTTGAGGTTTTGATTGGAGATGGGGATTATTTGTCCAAGTAGTCCGATATTCTTCTAATTCAGCTTTAAACAGAGTCATTTGCTGAATTTGGATTCCTAACTGTTCGATCTTGTCATTGAGTAAACTTTGTACGAAACTACAAGGTTTTTCACCCCTCTGTCGCACCTCAACAATTTGTTTGATTTCTTCTAAAGTAAATCCCAAAGCCTGCGCTTTTTTAATAAACTGTACTTGCTGGCTGGCATCCTGACTGTAATATCGATAGTTATTATTGCCTCTTTTTGTCGGTTGCAGGAGTCCTAAATCGCTGTAATAACGTAAAGTACCAACAGCAAGACCTGTTTGTTTGGCTAATTCACCAATTTTTAAATCAGTTGTCATCTGTACAATTACCTCTGTCGATCTCTAGATCTATTATGAATTAGGAAACAGAAGACTATATAACTGAATTTGGTCTCCACTCTAACAAAACAGCACGACATTGAAGGCAGGTTAAATCCTGAAGTAAATTGTCGATCCCACTGGCAGTAGTTCTATAAGTATTTAGAGTTAATTTCTCAGGATTAATTAGAGTTTTAGAATTAATTTCGGCAACAAAACCATAAAGTTGTTGGTTGGAAAAAGAACTATTAATTGACCAAAATATTTGGGATACAAGCCCCGTCGTTCACGACGGCTTTTTCTGATTTTGTATATATTTTTTTAGCGTTTCTATAGGACATCCACCACTGCTAACGGCAAAATAGCTAGGA
>JBHJNX010000142.1:0-21430 GCA_050330335.1 Pleurocapsa sp.
CACCTCGAATTAGAACAAACAGTCTATCTTCAACCCCGACAAATCAAACGTTTTGAACACGAGGGTCTGGTAACTCGTAATTAATACTAACTTACCAACTTCACTTGAAATCTTGCACTTGAATTGTAATTTATCTGACTGTACTTAACTATTTCGCACATCGCTATAATATTCAGTCTTGTTAAAGCCAAAAAAGATCGAGAAAATTCAGAAAAGCCAAAGCGGAGAAATCCTTCCCGTGTCAGAGATCATCTGGCAAACGAACGTACATATTTAGCCTGGATGCGGACGGCGATATCTCTGATGGGTTTTGGTGTTGTCATTGTTCGCTTAGGAGTTATGTAAAAATAAGTTGTGCAAATTTTATCTAAAATCCTTTGCTAATCTAGCTTCTAGATAAAAAATGTTCAGGTTATTTTTACACGCTTCCTTACGCTTTTTTAAGCCGCCTCTAGCTAATACTCCTGGTAATGGTTGGAAGTTAGGATTAATCTTTTCTTTGGTAGGTTTGGTAACGGTATTATTTTCAACTCATCATTACTTTGCCGTGCGCCACGATATTGATGAAGACACCTACGAACCAGCAGATCGTTGGATATTGCTGTTTAGTCTTGCTGTAGTACTTTTAGGTGCAGGCATTATATACTATGTTTTTACTTTGCCTCTCAGTTCGATTAATACCCTTGTATTTGAATAACTAATATAAAATCTTTTAATATTTACTAGAAATAAAACTTTGTAAGGGCGACTGTAATTTAAACTAATTGAGAGAATAACAGTACAGATAATAGAGTTAAAGTTAACTATGGAAACTATTAAATTAGGAAAATACTTAACGTTAGTTGATTTTTGCACTTGCACACAAACATATCAAAAATATGCTCAAAAAATCGATCCGATGCCTCAAAATCCTGTAAGTATTGAAGCACTAAAAGAATTAAATAAATTAATTCTCGATCCTATTATCGATCGCTTTGGTCAAAAAAATTTTAAGTTAACTTACGGATTTTGCTCTCTAGATCTCAAAAAATATTTAGCTAAAAAAGACCCTGTAACGGGACTTAAAAATGGTCGTGTCGAACCCAGTATCGATCAACATATGGCTCATGAATTAAATAGAAATGGTAACTATTTTTGCCAGCGTTTGGGAGCAGCTTGTGATTTTCTCATTCTTAATTTATTCAGCGATGAATTAGTAGAGTGGATTTTGAATCATAAATTGCCTTTTGATTCTTTATATTTTTACGGTCGAGAGCGACCAATTCATATTAGTTATGGAAAACAACACAAACGAGATATTTGGACGTTTAATCGGACTGGTCAGCCTACGAAAAAAGGTATCGATCGCTGGTTGGGTATGGCAAAAGCTATAGATATTTAATTAATTAATTGACAAAAAAAACAGCTACTCCGATTAAAGTGTAGCCGTAATTGGTTGACAGAGGATGTATCGAACTTTTAGATCTATTTCTTGTAACTAACTTGTTAATTGATTAGAGTATGGGGAGAAATTTGAGGTGCAATGGTAGCAGGAGTAGATAGAAAACTTACTAAATGAGGGTTGGAAGATTCTTGTTGAACAATAACTGGTAAAGCACCACGAACTTTAGCTGCAACTTCTGTTGTTTTCATATCATAAGTATTAGTTGCCAGTTTGGGATATATACCAATACCGATAATTGGAATTAACAGACAAGTAACGATAAAAACTTCACGGGGTTGAGCATCAGCCTGAAAAACATCCAGCTTAAATTCATCATGGCGATCGCCGTAAAATACCTGACGTAACATCGATAGCAGATAAATTGGAGTCAAAATTAAACCCACCGCCGTTAGGAAAATAATACCAACTTTAAAACCCTGACTGTAGACATCGCTGGTAGCCACTCCCAAGAAAACAGTTAATTCTCCTACAAAACCACTCATCCCCGGTAATGCCAGAGAAGCCATCGCTCCTGCGGTAAACATAGCAAAAATCTTGGGCATAGTTTGCGCCATTCCTCCCATTTCATCCATCATCAAAGTACCAGTGCGATCATAAGTAGCACCAGAGAGGAAAAACAAAGCCGCAGCAATTAAACCGTGAGAAATCATCTGCAACACTGCGCCATTTAAACCCAAATCGGTAAAAGAAGCGATGCCGATTAATACAAAACCCATATGAGATATGGAAGAAGATGCCAGTCTGCGCTTGAGATTAGTTTGTCCAAAAGCAGTAAACGCACCATAGACAATATTAATTACACCTAAAATTACTAACAGGGGGGCAAATTGCACATGAGCATCGGGGAGAATTTCTACGTTGAGGCGGATTAACCCATAACCACCCATTTTTAACAATACCCCTGCTAAAATCATCGATATCGGTGCTGAAGCTTGACTATGAGCATCAGGTAGCCAGGTATGCAAGGGAAAAATTGGTAGTTTGACACCAAAGGCAATTAAAAAACCCACATAAGCCAGTATTTCTAAAGTTTGAGGATAATCTTTTAAACTGAGTTCGGCAAGATCGAAAGTAATGTTGTCACCATAAAAAGCTAAACCTAAACCTGCTACTAAGATAAAAATAGAAGCTAAAGCCGTATAGAGAATAAATTTAGTAGCTGCATAGAGACGTTTTTTGCCTCCCCAAATAGAAATTAGCAAGTATACTGGTACTAGCTCGATTTCCCACATGATAAAGAATAATAATAAGTCTTTAGCAGCAAATACGCCGATTTGTGCGCTATAGAGAATTAAGACTAAAAAATAATATAATTTCGGTTTGTGGTTTACTTTCCAAGAAGCCAAAATCGCTAGGGTAGTTATTAAACCTGACAGGATAATTAGTGGCATGGATAAGCCATCAACTCCTACCGACCAATTTAAGCCCAGTGAATTAATCCAAGGATAAGTTTCAGTTAATTGAAATTCTGTAGTGTTCCAACTATAATTTTGCCAAAAACCATAAGTTATTAGAGTTAAATTGGCTAAACTCACCAATAAAGCATATAGCCTTACATTTTTTCCCTCTTTGTCCGGAATTATGGGAATAGCTAAAGCAGCTACTAATGGTAATAAGATAGCGATCGTCAACCAAGGGATTTGAATGAAGTTCATTTCATTATATTTAGTACATATTATTTAATGATTATATTAAGTATTGTAACAAAGTGCCAACTCTTATTTTACATGAAAGGTTTAGCGGCGATCGCATCGGACTTATTAAATTAACTGAATATCTGAAATTATTTAGGGAATATTAACTTATTCCCTGTTTATCTTATTTGAGCCACTACCGAGGCTTTAATCTTGTTTTAAAGAATCAATATTACCGAGATAAATACCGAGCGATCGCGCTGTTTGAACGAGAAATCCATTGGGATTGACAGGATTGGGACAAACTTTTTGTTGATGACACTTTTTAATATGGGCGACTACTTTATCTAATGGTTCAACTTCAACCTCACCATTTTGCCAGACTACCAAACGGTCATAATTTTCTTCTGCAATTAAATCTATGGCTTTTTTGGCAAAGGTAGCAGCTAACAGGCGATCGTAGGATGAAGGCGTACCACTACGTTGAATATGACCTAAAACCGTTGATCGCGTTTCAATTTTGTCCAAATCACAAAATTCTGGCTCGTGACTCAGACAGAGTTGGTGACTGATAGTCTCAATTTGTTTAGCTAAATAATCTCCAATATATTTATCCATTTCTCCTGCGGCATTTTTCACACCTTCAGCAATCACAATTAAAGCAAAATTACGACTTAACTGACGCAGTTGGGCAATGCGAATACAAATATCAGTAATTAGCTCGGTGTTAATAATCGGCGTAAGTTCGGGAATTAAAATAATATCTGCACCGCCAGCAATACCAGAATGTAAAGCCAAATGTCCGGCATCCCTTCCCATAACTTGAACGATTGTAATGCGATCGTGACTAGCAGCAGTAAAAGTAAGATCATAAAGACTAGAAGCTACTTTATTTACTGCCGTATCGAATCCGATCGACCTTTCGGTGAAGGGTACATCGTTATCAATAGTTTTGGGAATCGCAACAATATTCCAGTTGCCCTGTCGTGCCAGATCATAAATAATATCTAAACTACCATCTCCTCCTACAGTAATTAGGGCATCCAGTTCTAGATCGCGATAACCTTGAATAATCGTTTGAGCGATCGCTTTATCGGCAGGATTGCCCTTACTTAAAGAACCCAAAATACTGCCACTTAAAAATTGCAGAATATCGATTCCATGTAACAATCCGGGTATATCGTAACCGTGTTCTTTTAACTTGAGATCGTCGGAACGGCATTTTCCCTTTTCTAATCTCAAGAAACCATCTGTACCATAGGGAATACCGTATACTTGCCATCCTTTTTGACTGGCGCATTTAACTACAGCCCGAATAATCCCATTTAACCCAGGACAATCACCACCACTGGTAAGAATACCGATTTTTTTATTCATCAACTAATGACTAATAATTGGTTGATAAGTTTGTAACGCCTTGAGATATTGCACTCGTTCAAAAACACCAGGATCGGGACAATTAACCTGACTCATGCTGCCCCGTAATTGACTAATTGAATGATATTCTTTAACTTCCAACCACTCTACTATGTCTTTTTCGATTGTCTGAAGTTGCTCGATCCCATGACTTAACAAGACGCTGACTAACATAGTGACATTTGCACCTACCATCATCATTTTGATGACATCATGAGCAGTATAAATTCCACTAGTAGCGGCAAAATCAACGGGAATAGTACCATATAGAATAGCAATCCAGCGCATTGACAAACGTATTTCCCTGGAACTGCTGAGAAGTAAGTTGGGTTCGATTTCTAAAGTTTCTAGATCAATGTCTGGTTGATAGAAACGATTGAATAATACTAAGCCATTTGCTCCTACATCACTCAAACGTTTTGCCATATTTGCCATGTTGCTGAAAAAGGGACTCAACTTCACTGCAACGGGAAGATTGACACTAGAAGTAACGTTACGAACGATGTTGATATAGGTTTGTTCTAATTGTTCTCCAGTCATTAATAGATCTGTCGGCACATAATAAATATTTAATTCTAAAGCGTCTGCACCTGCTTGTTCTACCTTATGTGCGTAATCGCTCCAGCTACCTACTGTCGAACTGTTAAGACTGGCAATGATGGGAATATCTACCATTTCTTTAGCGCGACGGACGTGGTTGAGATATGCTTCTGAACCGACGTGAAAAATCTCTTGTTCGGGAAAATAAGAAATAGCCTCGGGATGGCTTTCTGAACCGTGAGTCAGATGATAATATAAAGCGTAACGTTCTTGTAGTATTTGCTCTTCAAACAGGGAATGTAGAACTACTGCGCCTGCTCCCATATCTTCCATAGCTTTGAGATTGTCAAGATCTTCGCTTAACTGAGCGGCAGCACCAACCACCAAAGGCGATCGCAATTTCAATCCCAAATAAGTAGTAGATAAATCCACCATTTATTTCTCTCCTCTTTGATCTGCCTCTAACCCTAGTAAAATCTTTTGAGGAAGTTGTGAGTAATGTCCATTTTTCAGGGTTAACTACTATAAATTTTATTGTTTTGCTTGAAGTAAAAGATAGAGAGGAGAAAGTCTTAACAGAGCTATGAGCTAGGCTTTGATAAATCCAGTAAGAATAAAAACCGAAATCAAAACTGTGATTGTCATTAGAATTCCTCCATAACAGGTGTTTGTAGGATACTAAACATCAAAAACATAAATCTTTAAACAGAATATCATGATTTAATTTATGTTTTTAAACTATTTCCAGAGAAAAAAAAACTGTGTTTATACTTAAAAATTCAGTTAAAATTTAACCTTTGAGTATGAATACTTAAGTGAATTATGATTTGATGAAAAAATTTTATCTATTTAAACGAGTATTACTCAACATTTCACTCAAACCTTCTCCCATCAAAGATAGACTCGTAACCATTAAAGTCATTGCCAGACCAGGAAAAGTAGCCGACCACCAAATGCCCGTAGGTAAAGCATCTAGTGCCAAACGCAGATCGTGACCCCATTCAGGAGTTTCTGGAGGGAGTCCCAAGCCCAAAAATCCTAAACCTCCTAAAATTAAGATGGCATCAGCAGCATTGAGAGTAAATAATACGGGAACACTCTGAATCACATTAAAAAACAAATAGCGAGATAAAATTCTGCTGGTAGGTGCGCCCATCGCTTGTGCTGCTTCAATAAATAATTCGGTTTTAACACTAGTGGTATGGTTGCGGACAATGCGGTAATATTGCGGAACGTAAGCAATACTTAAAGCCAACGCTGCATTCAAAACTCCCTTACCAACCACAAAAGCCAGAGTAACAGATAGTAACAATCCAGGTAAAGTATAAATGGTATCCATAAAGAAAATTAGCACTTTATCGATCCTGCCTCCTAAATAACCACTGACTAAACCCAGGGGAACTCCTAGAATTAAACTAATGGTGGTAGCTAAAATTACTACTTTTAAAGCTGCTTGAGTACCAAACAAAGTGCGGGCGAAAACATCATATCCCTGACGAGTCGTACCAAACCAATAATCTGCTCCTGGTGGTTGGTGAATCGGGTTACTCAAAGATTCTGTAGGATCTTGTAACCATCCCCAATTTTGTAAACTAGGAGCAAACAAAGCAATTAAAACAAATCCAATTGTAATAATTAGACCTACAATTGTAAGAGTTTGAGAAAGACTAGGGTGAAATCTGCGAGACACCCTGACTCTGGTAGTTGTCATAGCTCAATAGGGAACGATGTAATAACGATAACCTTAGTATCGTCGGCATTATAACTTAGATCTATTAGTTAAAATATTTGCTGCCAATTAAGCCTTTTTTTAGTAATAGGTAAAAGTAAGATAGAGGACAGATTTACTGCTTTGGTTGCCTTTATCTGACTATCTGCCCTCTTTATTTATGGTGAACTTTCGATCACAAATTTTTATTCATTAAATGTTTAAGTCCCGTTAATTCTTTTTTTCATTGGCAAAATAAGCCCAAGTACCAATGCTGACAGCAGCCAGATACCCCATAATTAAAACGCCAATTAGAGCGATTGCAGTTAGTGGGAGAGTCATTGTCTTACCTCAATAATTGTTGGTTGAGTTTTCATCCACACACTAACAACCGTGTCAAGAGTTTTCAATAATTATTAATGATCCCCCAAAATTGTTACACAAAGCAATAAAACACTCAGATTAAGTGGCGCGATCGCCCATACCAGAGAATTGAGTTTACTGTATTTTTTTAATCAATTTCAATTAACTAGTGATCGACTTTCCAGAAATCAATCAGTTAAAAATTTTAAATAAGACTTGACTTTTATGAGAAAAAAATGTTTCAGTTCTTGCGATTATGAGATTATTTCAATGTTTATTTCTAACTTTTGGTAATAGCAGGTACGATTAACACCGGACAAGAAGCCTGACGGATAATACCTTCACTGACACTTCCCACCAAAGCCTTATATAAAGCTCCACGACCGTGAGAGCCAATGACAATCATGTCTGCATTGAGTTTTGTTGCTTCTTGTAAAATTGTTTCTACTGTCGCCCCTTGAATCAACAACGGAGTCACATCAATTCCACTGTGTTCTAATTCCAAGGCTTTATCTTGAATGTAACGGTGTTCTTCTCTTAAGGTTTTAGCTCGCCAGTCCCGCTTAGATTGTGGACCGGTACTGTAACCGACGAAATCAGGATCGGGAGCAGCAATGTGAATCAACCACAATTTACCAGAAAAACTCCTGGCTATTTCTGCTGCCTTATCTACAACTATAGGAGTAATATCAGAAAAATCGATCGCTGCCAAAATATTATTCATGATTTAAACCCAACGAAGGCAAGACCCCGCAGTTAAACGAATACCAATGAGCTTATCAATAATAACCGATCGCCTTGACTCAGTCTCTGGCAAAAATAATTTCAATAGTCATTGGTCAAAAATATATAATCTCGAAGCTTGATTGAAAGGGGTTTAACTATCCTCACAAGTTCCTCAAGCTTGCGATCTATTGTAAGGCTTGGATTCGGGTATTCAATGAGGTGAGCAATGGTTACTACAGTAGATTATTCTATCGATGAAATCAAAGCTGAAGCTCGTCATTTAGTGGAACGAGGCATGATAAATCGCCAACAACCAATTTGTATTCTTTGTGAATTTATTCCACCACGAGAATGGATTTGTATGGAATGTGAATTGGAAAATAATGATTATCTATTAAGAGATCGTATTTGCGATCTTTTAAGTCGAGAAGAATGGGAAGAAGATTAAAACATTGAACATTTAATGACCAATAGATCCTCACAATATCTTCAAATTTTTGGTCTAATTTTAGGCTAGCAAAGTAGGTTTTTTAAACTCTCAAGATAGTGAAGCATTATTAAATTGTAGTAGCGATCGCAGATTTAATTACCTTTGATTGGCACTAGGATCAAGACAATAAATGTTTAATGGTCAATGTTAAATGAAATGACTTATGCTGCTTCTTTGTTTTTTCACAGGCAAAATAAACTAGAAACAGGCTTTTTACTGCCCTTGCGTAATCTTGTTTTGTTGCCTGGAATAACTATGCCTGTGATGGCTGGAAAACCCCGTTCAGTGGCGGCGGTAGAGTCGGCTATGTTAACAGAAAATAAACAATTAATTGTTAGTGCAATTCGTCCCGAAACACAACAGAAAATAGAAGCAATAGAAACTTCACCCAATAAAGGCGATCTCAGGAAAGCTGAGGCACTGCGTGACCGCGATAAAATTTTTCCCACTCAATTTTCAGAAATTGAAAGTCTGCAAGAAATTTATCCCATAGCTACCCTAGCTGTGATTCATAGAATGAGTCGCTTACCTGGTGGTGCAATTCAGTTAATTATTGAAGGTTTAGAAAGAGTCGAGATTGTAGAATTAACCCAGACTCAACCAAACTATCTTGTTAAATATAAAAAACTTCCCCCACTTAGCAATACAGAAACAGTTACCACGGAAAATAACGAGCAAACTATCGAAGCTTTAACTCAAGCAATTAAGTCTTTGTGGGCAGAAGTTGCAGAAATTAATCCTCGATTTCCCGCAGAACTTTTAGAAGTTTTATTAAATAGCAAAGAACCCAGCCAGTTAGCTTATCAAACTTCTATTTTATTGCAACAAGATGTTAGCACTAGCCAGTCACTTTTAGAAGCAGAAAATTTAGAAACAGTCCTCAACCAAATCCTTGCAGATTTACACAAAGAAATTGAAGTTCAAAAATTACAGGGAGAAATTTTAGGCAAAACAAAAAAAGAACTAGATCGCCAACAAAAAGAATTCTTTTTACGCCAACAACTCCAAAAAATTCAGGAAGAATTAGGAGAAACAGACCCCGATAAACAAGAAATTAGCGAATTGCGATCGCGCCTGGCAGCAGCAAATTTACCAGAAATGGCAGAAAAACAAGTCAAACGGGAATTAGACCGTTTAGAGAGAGTTAGCAGTGCTTCAGCCGAAGGTGGTGTAATTCGCACCTATTTAGACTGGTTGTTAGAAATACCCTGGCAGCAACAGGTAGAAGATAATCTCGATTTAGACAATGCCCAGACTATTTTAGATGAAGACCACTATGGTTTAGAAAAAGTCAAAACCAGAATTATTGAACACCTGGCTACTTTTAAACTAAAAAAACTCGCCCAACCAGAATCGGTAACTAAAACTTCTCAGTCCTATACTGTGGGTACGGTAATTTGTTTTGCAGGGCCTCCGGGTGTAGGTAAAACCAGTCTGGGTAAATCCATCGCCCGTACTTTAGGTAGACCATTCGAGCGTATTAGCTTAGGGGGATTGAGAGACGAAGCCGAATTGCGGGGTCATCGTCGTACCTATATTGGGGCAATGCCCGGTCGCATCATTCAAGCATTACATCGGGCTATGGTTTGCAATCCTGTAATTATGCTGGATGAATTGGATAAAGTGGGCATGGACTATCGGGGAGATCCTGCTTCGGTATTGTTAGAAATTCTCGATCCGCAGCAAAATCATAGTTTCCGTGACCTCTATCTGGATTTAGATTTCGATCTCTCCCAAGTACTGTTTATCGGTACGGCTAACGATCTATCTCACGTGCCTCCGCCTTTATTAGACCGACTAGAAATTATCGAACTATCTGGTTATTCCCCACAGGAAAAAATTAAAATCGCTCAAAAATATTTACTACCGCGCCAGATTGCTAAAGCAGGATTGCCAGAAGATGCGGTGCAACTCCCCGAATCAATCATCGCCCTAATTATCGAATACTATACTCACGAAGCGGGAGTCAGGAAATTAGAACAGCAACTGGCAACTCTCTGCCGTAAGGTTGCCGTAAGCTATGCCAAAGGAGATACTCAGCCTCAACTGATCCATCCCGAACAACTAGAAGAATTCTTGGGTGTCAGACAGTTTCTCAAAGAAGAAATCCGCGCCGAAAGTAAACCTGGTGTGGCTACCGGTCTTGCCTGGACACTACAGGGGGGAGAAATTTTGTTTGTGGAAGCCGTACTGCTGCCCCAAGGAGAAGATTTGACTTTAACGGGTCAATTAGGGGAAATTATGCAAGAATCAGCGGAAATTGCCCGTTCTTATCTGTGGTCGCAAGCAGCCTCATTGAGTATTGACTTGAAGGTATTTAAAGATAATGGTTTGCACATTCACGTCCCCGCAGGAGCAATTCCCAAAGACGGCCCTTCGGCAGGAGTCACTATGGTTACGGCGATCGCATCTTTATTAATGAATTGTCCAGTCCGCAATGATACCGCCATGACAGGAGAAATTAACCTCAGTGGGGAAGTTTTGCCTATCGGTGGAGTTAGGGAAAAAGTTTTGGCGGCTCATCGTGTGGGGATTAGGCGGGTTATTTTGCCCAGTCAGAATGCCAAAGATGCGGTGGATATTCCAGTAGATGTCAGACAGCAAATAGAATTGATTTTTTGCGATCGCATTGAACAGGTGTTAGCTAACGGGTTGGTCAATGGTGAAATTGAATTTAACAATAACAACCAACAATCTTGGGGAAAGTTAATGGAAATTAAATGATTATGAGAGTCGAGGAACTGAAAGCAGCATATGAATTGGGCCAAAGAAACTTTGCGCGATCGCATTTAGCCAAGGCGGATCTGCACAAGGCTCGATTGATGGATATTAATCTCAGTGAAGCTTATCTTTTTAAAGCTATTTTGAGTAAAACTCATTTAGAAAGAGCTTTTTTCAATCAAGCGATACTTTATGGTGCAAATTTACATCAAGCACTGTTATATCGTGCCAGTTTAATTGAGGCGGATTTGGAAAATGCCAATCTGACTAACGCCATGCTCAATCATGCCAATTTACACGGGGCTAATTTACGTCACGCCAATCTAGATCATGCTCATTTGGTGTGGACAAATTTGCGGGAAGCTAATTTAACTAATGCCAAGCTAGATCGCGCTGATTTAAGCGGTGCTAAGTTCTGTCGGACGATTATGCCCGATGGCAGCATCAGAAACGACCATTGTTTGTAGGGGCTAAGATCTATGCGCCCAGGGAGTAAAATCAATGAACCAGTATGATTATGTAATTTTAGGTGCGGGTTTGGGGGGATTATCCGCCGCGGCCTGTCTAACCCGTCAAGGATATCGAGTGGCTGTTTTAGAACAGCATTATCTACCAGGAGGATGTTGTCATACTTTCGACTATGGAGATTATAGTTTTTGTGCCGATGTCCACTATATCTATCAATGCGGTGAGGGACAGACAGTACAACAATTTCTTAACTATCTAAACCGCCACGTTCCTTTTAATTCACTCGATCCAGATTGTATCGATCGCATTATTACCCCAGACTTAGATTTTCCCATTCCTCTAAATTGGGAGAAATTCCGCGATCGCACTGTTGCTACTTTTCCTGAAGAAACGCGAGCAATTAATCTTTACTTTAATGAAATAGAAAAAATACATCAGGACTTACATAAATTAAATCAAGAAGTACATTGGTACGATTTAGCTTGGTCGGATTGGCTGTCGTTGCCGAAATACTGGCATTTATTCACCAGACGTAATTGGACACTACAAGACCTCTACGACCATATCGGACTATCTCCCAAACTACAAGCATTATTCGCCGGACAGAGTGGCGATTATGGTTTACCACCCTCAGAAATTGCTCTAATTACTCATACATCTCTGGTATGGGACTATTCGCAAGGAGCTTACTATCCCCAACATCATTTCAAACATTTAGTAGATACTGTTGTCTCAGTGATTACTGAAGGTGGTGGCGTAGTTAAATATTCCACACCAGTACAACACATTGAAGTAGAAAATCAGCGAGTAATTAACGTCATTGCAGGAGGAGAAACCTATCAAGCAGAACTGGCTTATATTAGCGACCTTGACCCCAAATTGACAGTAGAATTAATCGACAACCCTCAAGCTTTCAGCCAACAAGAATATCATCGCCTGACTGATTATGAATATTCTGCCAGTGCTTTTAATATTTATCTCGGTCTAGACGAGCGATTTGACCCCCAAGCCTACGGTCTTGGTAATTGGAATATTTGGTACTACCCCAACAGCAACCTTAATCTAGCCTATCAACAACAACTTGAAGGCAATTTAGAACATCCCTGGCTATTTATATCCTGTCCCACTCTCAAATCTCATGTACCAGGTATAGCACCTGAAGGACACCATGTTTTAGAAATTACTACCGTCTGTCCTTACGAACCCTTTAAAAAACTCCACCAAACCGATGCCAAAGCTTATAAAGCTCAGAAACGGGCTGTCTATCAACAGGTAATGGCTAGCGTCCGAGATTTAATCCCCGATATAGATAAATACATTCGTATGAAAATTTATGGTACACCTACCACCAGCGAATATTATCTCGGACAACCACAGGGTAATATATACGGCGCGAAACTCATTCCCCAACAAATTGGTTTAAATCGCTTGGGTTATAAAACCGAACTGCCCAATTTATTCTTTGTGGGTGCAACTGCTGGCTATCCTAGCGTCCCTGGGGTAATTAACAATGGTATGGACGTAGCGCAAATCTTAACGGGAGAAGTCATTAGACAGAGGCAACCAGAGTTAGTAGTTAATGGTTAATGGTGTCATTGGTCAATGAAATGATTATGTTTGAAAAAATTTTAGTAGCTTTAGACCGTTCTTCAGAAGCCACGTCAGTTTTTGATTTTGCCCTATCGGTAGCCGAACCAAAACTGAGTAAGATGCTAGTAGTATATTTTATTGACTGGCAAATGCAAAATGTATCTCCTTGGCTGGGGGTTGGTACTCTATCCGATATCAATATATCAGGCGATCGCTATACTTGGAGTCGCGAACATTTAGAAATGGAAATTGAACAACAGAAAAGTTGGCTCGAAACCTATGCCCAAAAAGCGATCGCACTTGGGATTGAGTGTGAGTTAGATTGCCGAGTCGGTAATTGCAATTTAGGCATTAGTAACCTAGCTAAAAGTTGGCAGGCAAACCTAATTATTATCGGACGTAGGGGACACAAAAATATTTCCGAAATCTTGTTAGGTAGTGTCAGTAATTACGTCATCCATCACGCTCCCTGTTCGGTTTTAGTAGTTCAAACAAAGGATAAAAGCTTGATTAATCAATAATTCGAGGTAGAAAGATGACTAGAATCAATCCGATACTAAATATAATTCATGCGATCGCCGATTTACTGGTCACTCCCATTGTCTGGTATCAAATTGCCTTAATGGTCTTATTAGTTTTTGTCGGTATTTTATTAAATATTGTGGCCTATCAATGGATGCGAGTTTCTGGAATTCGTCATAAAATGACATCGTTAGCTAACTAGCTCGATTTAGTTGATTTGCATGACTCCAGAATATATCTACCTGCACGGTTTTGCCTCTAGTCCTCAATCTGGTAAGGCACAGTATTTACGCGATCGCTTTGACATCAAAGCTAAGATTAAACTTAATATTCTTGATCTCAATCAAGGAGATTTTACTAATCTAAGTTTAACCAGACAAATACGGCAAACAGTTGCCGCTTTTCCCAGTCAAGAACTTCCCATAATTCTTATCGGTTCTAGTTTTGGCGGTTTGACAGCTACGTGGGTTGCCAACAAATGTCCCCAGGTAACATCCCTAATCTTACTCGCACCTGCTTTCGGATTTCTTGCCAATTGGCGATCGCGTTTAGAGGAAACATTGACTAGCAAATGCAAAATGTATCTCCTTAGCTGGGGTAGAAATGGAGGTGTAGCAAGTAAAATCAATTACTTATTATTTTGTTCCTCGTTCTTCCTTACAGAAAGAGTATAGTTATTATTAAGACAATCCAGGATTGATTCGTTAGAACTAGGAGTGCGCCATAGTTGTTCTAAGCCACTAGCTGGCATAGTCAAGTATAAAACATCTTGAGGTTGAACACAGACTTCTAATAATTGCCATCCATGAAGAGTTCCCTCTTTTCGTTCTAGATATAATGGAACAAAATCAGCTTTAATGGCAGCATCGCGAACAGTTTGACCGCAAAAAGGATGTCTGGAAGTAATCATAGTTGCCAAAGCTACCCAGAGTAAATCTTTAGTCATGCCATTACCGAGAATACGCCCTCCTAGAGCGGCTGCTACAAAAGAATGAGTAGCCAATTCTACAGGAGATAATACGCAATCAAACTCAAATACTTCTTGCATGGATTGGGCAAATTGAGGATCGCCACTACGAACGATAGTTTTTAAATAGGGTGCTAGAGCTTTTGCTGTCAGAGCAATTTCTAAATTAGTAGTGTCTTTACTGGTAACAGCAATTAAACTTTTGGCTCTTTTGATATTAACTGCTTTGAGAGTGGATGGTAGACTAGCATCTTCAATAATTACTGGAATTCCCCAAGAGCGAGCGCAGTGGAGAAATCGGTTATGAGAATCAGATTCGATCGCAATTACTTCATATCCTTGAACATGGAGTTGACGAGCAATTTGAATGCCAATACCTCCTAATCCGCAAACTATATAATGGTTCTGTCTCGGTACTTTAGCTGCATCTAAGGTTTGTCGGAAACGACTGCCTAAAACAAAGTCGTTAATTAGAGCGTAGCAAATGCCGATGACTCCAGCACCAACAATCATCATCACTGCCGTAAAAAATTTGATGCTATCAGAAGCAGTTTCGGCAATTTCTTCTTTACCTCCAGCCCCGGTAATCATACCCACTGAGAAATACAGCGCATCGGCGACAGAAGTATTGAAATTGATGCTGAGATAGGTCAGAGTTGCTAATAAAATAACTGCTACTAAAGCCAAGCTAACTAAAATTACGGGACGGGCATAACGTTGATAGCGAGGCACATTGAAAATTGCTTTAAGTAGTTTTTGTAACCAAGGATGCCGTTTGGTAAATACTTTAGGTTTAGTGCCTATAATTAGACAATCTCCCGACTCTAAACGTTTACCTTGACTCAGGGCAGAAACCAGATCGATTTCTCCTCTAGCTGGCAGATAATAAATGAGCATTCGATTAGGCTCTTCCCACAATTGTTTTAATTCTTTACCGAACCAAGGATGAAACTCATCGATAATTTCTTCGTGTATGGGCCAGGTTCGATTGAATAGTTTTAATTGTCCGATCGCTTTATTTCCCAATGCTGCAAAGGTAAACAATGGGGAAGCAAGGGCTGCCACGCTCATGGTAAAGTGATCGGGTAAAGTTAGATCGAGACGTTCTCCTAGTGTTTGGTTGAGTAGGCGATTAATAATGCGAATGTGAGGATTGAGGACTCTGGCTTGAGTTAATACTGCCAAATTCAGAGCATCATCGTCGTGTGCCAAGACTAGTGTTTTAGCTTCTCGAATTCCAGCTTTAATTAGAGTGGTATTAGCTCGCGGATCTCCCACGATTATGTTTTGGTTGGTTGGTCTAGCTGAGGAACAGTTAGTAATGCCAACTACCTCTGCTCCTTGCTGTTTTAATAGACTATAAATTTTAGTTCCCGTGTGTCCTAAGCCACAAACGATAATCTTGGGTTGCATAAATTTTCATTGGTGTATTGAGTGTAAGAAAGTCTGAATTCTTTAATCTTGGGGGAGGAGGTGACTATTGCGCTGTAGTTAAATACACCAGTTAAATTGGGGATGAGGGCTGAAACGAAATCTACATTCTCACGATGAATACGGCGATCGCTATTTGTTATACTGCCATCTAGCTTGGTTAACTCTATTCATCAATTTTGGCTCTTAACTATCAGCACAACATAGGTAAGCCAGGGCAATGAAGCTAAAGGAAAGTAAATTGAGCAATATTAACAACAGCCATTGTCGGAAGTTGATATAATTTAATCTTTCTACATGGGAAACCATGATTTTAGTTAATTGTGAAGCCGAAAACATTTTAGGCGCATTAACTTTGACCGATGGAGATACTATCAATACTTGTTTTTGCTCTGTCATAATTGAATCCGATGATGATGGTCAGGCATAGATGATTGATCCTCTAAGAGATTAAGTAATTGTACTTAATGGTTAGGAGAAAGATTGAGTATCTTTTCGTATTCCGTCCAATACTGTAACAAATTGTAAAGCAGTTGCCTAGTTATTGCCGTAGCTTTACGCAAATAAAAATAATTATTGTGGCTTCCCAAAAAGTGGAAATTCCCTCGGTTAACTTTGTAGCGTCATTATAGTGTAAGCTATAAGCCGGTCTAGATCGGGCTTAAAATTGATAAATATTGCATTTAAATAGGAGGATTGGCAGCTTGGCTACTCGCGTCATTATCGTCCGTCACGGACAGAGTACCTATAACGCAAAGAAGATGATTCAAGGTCGTTGTGATGAGTCAGTTTTAACCCCCAAGGGGATTTCAGACGCACAACAGCTAGGTAAGAGTTTAAATAGTCTCGGTCTTCAAGCTCTCTATTGTAGTCCCCTCCAGAGAGCCAAGCAGACAGCAGAAATAATTAATTCCTGTTTGACGAATCCTCTAAATGTACGACCAATGGATAAATTGATGGAAGTGGACTTACCTCTGTGGGAAAAAAAAACCAAACAAGAGGTGGCTACTCAATTAGCTGAGGATTACCGTCAGTGGAAAGAAAATCCTCATCAATTCTATATGGAGTTGCCCGGAGGTATAAAGCATTATCCCGTCCTTTCTCTCTATCAGCAAGCTCAACAGTTTTGGCAAGAAATTATCCTTCAACATCCAGGAGAAACTATTGCCATTGTCGCCCATAATGGAATCAATCGCTGTTTGATTATGAGTGCTATTGGTATCGAGAGCGATCGCTATCACTCTATTCAACAGTCTAATTGCTCTATCAATGTCCTAAACTTTACTGGTGGTTACGGTGAAGCCGTACAGTTAGAATCCCTCAATCAAACCGCCCATTTAGGTGTTTCCATTCCCGATACTCGACCGACTCACACAGGCCCTCGTTTATTGTTGGTGCGTCACGGAGAAACACAATGGAATCGAGAATCACGCTTTCAAGGGATTAAAGATATTCCCCTTAATGAAACTGGTAAGGCACAGGGAAGGAAAGCGGCGGAGTTCCTTAAAGATATTCCCCTAGATTTTGCCGTATCTAGTTCGATGTTACGTCCTAAAGAAACAGCAGAATTAATTTTGGAATATCATCCAGATGTCTCGTTAGAAACAACTAAAGGATTGTGGGAAATTTGTCATGGCTTGTGGGAAGGTAAGTTAGAATCGGAAATCGAAGCAGATTTTCCCGGCTTATTGAATCAGTGGAAAGAAGCACCCGAAAAGGTACAAATGCCTGAAGGAGAAAACTTACAACAGGTTTGGGACCGGGCAGTAGCTACCTGGCAAGATATTGTCGAACGATATAGTAATTCAGACAATCCCCGTACTGGTATTGTTGTTGCTCATGATGCTATTAATAAAACTATTATCTGTTATTTGCTGGGTTTAGAGCCGAAAAATTTCTGGAACATCAAACAAGGAAACGGTGCGGTTAGTGTCATTGATTATCCTCAAGGGGTATCGGGAAAACCAGTGTTACAGGCAATCAATCTTACTTCTCATTTAAGTGATAGTGTTTTAGATAAAACTGCCGCAGGTGCATTGTAAACCACGTGATACCAATTTGATTTAACTAAAGTTAACTATAACGATTAACTTCTTCTTGTAACCACGGTTCTACTGGATTGCCATCTTGGCGACGTAATTCTATTTCTCTCATGATAGTTAATCCAGAACCTGGTGGTGCAGGTTTTTCATGAAAAAAAATTTCGTAATCTTCAGGGTTTTCATTGCGCTCTTTGAGCCAATCTTGTACTTTAATAGTACAAAAAAAAGATTGCCCTTGCTCAAACATTCGACTGATTTGCATCGATAAGCTGTAAATATTTAAACGAGGCATAATTCCCCTGGGCTATATTGCTAAACTATGTTGTTGATAATATTAGCTTAATGTCTCAAGGGATTTAATTACAAACTGAACGATCGCTTTTAGACAGATTTGGGTTATTTTGTAAATAATCAGATAGGCGAGTGCATCCTTTTTCTAAGAGATTATCAAGAGCTAAATTCCACCAGAATAAACCCCGTTGTTCGTCAGCACTAATTAAAGCAGTATCGTCTACAGTAAAAGCTATACTGTTGATCTGACTGGGATGACCTTGAAGATCTTTAACTAATGTAGCTGTTCTGGTATCCCAAAGTTTAATACGGCGATCGCCACTACCAGAAGCTAAAATCGTACCTGTAGAATTAAAGCTTAAACTGGTAACGCCATCTTGATGACCTCGGAGAGTTTGTAATCGTTTTCCTCCTCCTCTACTGTTAACTTGCCACAAGGCGATAGTATTATCCCAACTACTAGAAGCTAAAGTATGGCGATCGGGACTGAATTGGAGAGCTACAATTGCCAGATCGTGTCCTTTGAGGGTATTGAGTAGATTACCCTGAAAATCCCAAAGTTTGATGGTTTTGTCATAACTACCAGAAGCAATTAACTTACCATCAGGACTGACAGTAACATTTTTAACACTATCGTTGTGTCCGGTTAGAGTGTGTAATAATTTTGGCTGACGATTGGTTATTTGCCAAATCGAAATTGTTCTATCTTCACTAGCAGCAACGAGGAATTTACTATTAGGACTAAAAACTACACTATTAATACCACCTTGATGGTGTTTTAAAGTAGCCAGATAATTGCCATTTTTGGCATCCCAAAGTTTAATAGTTTTATCCCAACTAGCAGAAGCAATTAATTTACCATCGGGACTAAATTGTACTTGAGAAATTGTCTGTTTGTGTCCTGGTAAAGTTTTTAATAACTGTTGAGTACCGTGATGATTTTTTAGCCACAATTGAATTTTACCATCCCAACCACCAGCAGCAAATATATCTGGAGAAGTAGGAGAAACTGCTACACTATATAATCCTCCTGAACTATCGCTATAATTATTAGAAACTTGCCACAATCTCACGGTTTTATCGACACCTGTAGAAGCTAAATTATATAGTTTGTGGCTCGGTTTGGCTGCCACACATTCACGAAGTGGAAGGAAGCCCTGGCTTTTCAAGCCAGGGTCTCTTCCACCTAAAGCACAATCTGGATTAGTTGATAAATTTAGAGGTTTAAATTTAACATCGATAATTTCTCCGGTGTGTCCTCTTAAAGATTGTTGCAGCATCCCATTTTGATGCCAAATATTGATCTGTCCGTCTAGGGTAGAAGCAGCAATCAGTTGATTGTCACTACTCAAAGTAATGCGATTAATTGGTGCTTGATGGAAATAAGAATTGACTAATTGATGATTATTGACCTGCCATAATTTTACTAATCCATCATCACTACCGGAAACAAGTAATTGACCGTTATCACTAAATTGCAGAGCGGTTATATTATCTTTATGTCCGACAATTTCTGTGATTTTTTTACCACCATTGCGATTGACCTGCCACAGAGTAATTTTGTTGCTTTCCCCTCCAGAAGCTAAGATATAAGACTCAGATGCCACTTGAGAAGATGGAGCAAAATCTATGGTATTCATCCAACCGTCTTCTACTGATAGAACATCGATTACAATACCGTCTCCATCCCACAATCTGATCGTACCGTCTCGACTGGCAGAAGCTAACATTGTACCGTCGTCGCTATAAGCTACATCAGTTACCCAATCTTGATGTCCGATGATTTTTCGCAGTGGTTTAGCTTGTTTCTTATTTATTTGCCATAGTCTAATGGTACGGTCTGCACTAGCAGAAGCGAGGAGATAAGTACCTGTTTTATTAGGACTAAATACTAAATTGGTTACTCGATCTTGATGTC
Source organism: Pleurocapsa sp. (assembly GCA_050330335.1). Lineage (GTDB taxonomy): Bacteria > Cyanobacteriota > Cyanobacteriia > Cyanobacteriales > Xenococcaceae > Waterburya. Next base: position 20,272 of record JBHJNX010000142.1, read on the forward strand.
CCTGAAGATTGGCCATTAAATGACCGTTAAGATGCCAAATTTTAATACTGCGATCATCGCTTGCAGTAGCAATAAGTTGACCATCTGGGCTGTAAGCAACCGCATTGACTTTTTGACTGTGACCTTGGAGACGATTTAATTCTTGTGTGCCATAAATAGCCTGCTGTAAAGTTGCTGTAGTTTTAATTTGAATGTCCTGCCAATTATTTTTACCAACTAGCTTTTGCCCCCAATTACCGATCGCTTTTAACTGTTGTCCTGCTTTGATGCTAGTTAGTAAAGATTCTAACTGTCGGTCGGAATTTAACATGGCTTCACCAGAAGCATTGAGGGTATCGATATTTTCGATTTGAGTAATGAGTTGTTGACGATAAGTTAAACCCGCTAAAGCTGTAGAAGTTAAGCCTAAAATGCCCAAGACAGCAGCAGTTATTTGAGCTTTTCGCAAACGTTGTTTAGCTTCTTTTTCTGTCTGCAAGCGAGCGTCAATACAAGCCGCTATGAAGGTTTTAGCTAAATTAGTTAATTCATCGGTATATTTAATATAAATTTCTTCGGCTTCTGCCAAACGCACTCCCCGTAATAAAAAGTCGGGTTGTTTATTTTTTTGTTGCCATAACAAAGCAGCCTGTTCGATTTGTCTTTGCGCCCGCAATCGAGAACGATTTTCTTCCAACCACCAGCGCAAAGTTGACCAATGACGGATTAAAATTTCGTGAACTACTTCTACGGTAGCTTCTTGCTGCATGGCTTCGAGGAATAATTCGTCATCTTCTGGTGGAGTCTCGCCACTCCTACTCTGTCCTACATTGATACCGCGATCTAAATTGACTACCAGTAATTTAGCGTCTGTAAGAGTTTGTAAGGTTCTTTCTACTAAATTGGTGGGATATTTAGCGACAATTAAATCCGATTTGGTAATACGACGACGGGTATCTTCTGTCCCTTCCCCTAATTGAGTTAAATTGAGAAAAATCCAACGGGCGCATTCTTGTGCTTGATGATCTAAGCCATTGTATACTGACTGTGCCTGTCGTTCCAATGCGCCTTTAATCCCTCCTAATTGTTCGTAAGCATCGAGAGTTAATTTTCCCTGTTGACGACGCTCCCACAACTGTTGTAAGACAAACTGTAATAGGGGTAAATCCCCCGCCGAACG
>JBHJNX010000143.1:0-20813 GCA_050330335.1 Pleurocapsa sp.
TATGAAATTTTACGTTATTTAGAACACGCGATCGCCCATCAACCAGAATTAGAATTGGTGATTCTTGGTATAGACTTTTTTATGTTTAATACTAATTTAGCTAATCGGGATAGTTTTTCTGAAGCTAGATTAGGTAAAAGTTTTCCCTACCAAGATATTTTGAATGCTACTTTATCAATTGATACTTTATTAGCTAGTAAAGATACATTAAAAGCAAGCATTATTCAAGATAATCAACCTAATCGTCTTAATCAAAAACTTGACCGGTTTAAATTTTGGTTATCTGGTTTTTTGCATAACAATGAGTTATATAAAACTTATGCTCTTTCTGAAGAAAGATTGAATCATCTAAAAACAATCGTCGAGCTTTGTAAACAACATAATATTGAGCTTAAAATTTTTATTTCTCCCACTCATGCAACTCAGTACGAAGCCATAAAAGTAGCTGGATTATGGTCTATTTTTGAACAATGGAAACGAGAAGTAGTTCAAATCATGCCTGTATGGGATTTTTCTGGTTATAACAGTATTACTACAGAAAATATCAGCGATCAGATGATTAATTATCTTGATAACTCTCATTATAGTCAGATAACAGGAGGCTTAATTTTAAATCGACTTTTATCTTTTGAAATTGAAAGTATTCCTGATGATTTTGGAGTACATATAGATACAAAAAATATAGAAGTACATCTAGAAAAAATTCGTCAAGATCAACAAGTTTGGCAAAATAATAATTCTGAAGAAGTCGAATTAGTAAAACAAATCAAAGCTCAACAGAAATAACATAAGTTATTCATAAATTCTAAATCTATACTGTGTAATTTATATTATGACCATTTCTCATACTTCTGAATCTTTGAATTCTCAACCAAGCTCTTTAACAGCAAAACAACTAGTTACTAAACGAATAAAAAAAAATTATTACTATAACTTTATATTAATTGTAGCTGCATTGTTACCAGTTGTGACTGTAGGAGTTGTTAATTGGGCGATCGATCCTTATGATTTATTTAATACTCCTAACTACTGGGGAATTAATCACGAAAAACCCAAAAAAGATAATAATGATCGGTCTTATAAAGCGGCAGATATTACCCGAATTAAACCTCAAGTAATTATTATGGGTTCTTCTCGTACTAAACAAGGAATCGATCCAGAACATCCGATTTTTGATAACAAACTAACAACATATAACTTAGCAATTAATGGCCCTAACTTTTATGAAGTAAGACGATATATTGAACACGCGATCGCCAACCAACCAGATTTACAAGAGATTATTTTGGGTGTAGATTTTTTCATGTTTAATAACAACCTAGATAATCAACCTAGTTTTGATGAAGCAAGAATTGGAAGACAACATATTATTTTATCTGATGTAATTAATGCTCTATTTTCCCTTGATACTTTAACTACTAGTATTGATACTTATCAGGTGAGCAAACAGAGACCTATAACTAATAGTAATTATGGTGAAAATGGATTTATGCCTAACCGTAAATTGAATAATGGTGAAACTATTTGGAGGTTTCAACAATCAATAAATTTGTATTTTCAACTGCACTCAGATTATCAATTTTCTGAGCAATATTGGTCTGATTTTCAACAAGTAGTCGAATTATGTCAGCAACATGATATTGACTTAAAAGTATTTATTTCTCCCGCCCATGCAACCCAATGGGAATCAATATATGTAACGGAACGATGGGATACCTTTAAAAACTGGAAACGGCAATTAGCTAAAACCTTACCCGTGTGGGACTTTACAGGATACAATAGCATTACCACCGAAGCGATCGCCCCTTCGATGAACAATTACGTCGATAATTCCCACTACACTCCTGCTATTGGCAATTTAATTCTCGATCGCATCTACAACCGTCAAAGTGAAAATATTCCCTCAGATTTTGGCATTTTAATTACTCCGGAAAATATTGAATCACACTTAGCTAAAATAGACAGCGATCGCACTGCTTGGATTGCCAACCATCCCGACGAAGTTAGCCTAGTCATAGATAGTAAACACAAACAAGATAATTCCATTTCTCCATAAATCTTATTATTGACCTTGGCTTTCCACAAATAAAAAGACATAATTAGCCATGTAAAGTTAGATTAGACAATGACTTTTAAGGTTAGTAATTATCCTAAGAATCTAAGTCAAGGAGTGAGGAGTGGGCAAGACCAATAAGATCATCGAAGCTGTCAGTATTGCTACAGCGATAATTCTAAGTAATGCCGCCTTAGGCACTGCTGAGGATTTACGCGCCACAGGGGAACAGGGGTTCAATGGGAAGGAAACCGCAAAATTGTATATTCCCTATCCGCTTTCTCCAGGGAAAGCTAGATTTTTATCCAATTCGAGTATTGAGGAGTCTTTAAAATCTACTACAGTAGAGCTATCTGCTAAGTCCTTACCCCAATCTGTAGGTATCGGTCATGGCGATCGCTCGATCCCGATTTTAATATCTCAAGCACCTCCAGAAATTAGCGAACCAGCACAACAACCGATTTCAGACCCCAGTCAGCTAGAACCTGTCCCCAATCCGTTGTTATTTCCAACTCAACCCGATGAAGTGAAAGTAGACCTCCAGCAACCTATTTCTTTAGAACAGGCAATTGAACTAGCACTGAAAAATAACCAAGACGTAGGTTTAGCTAGACTTACAGTAGAACGTTCCCTGCAAGAACTAAGAGAAGCTCGTGGGGCAAGATTTCCTACTTTAGATTTAGAAGGCACTCTCAGCACTTCTGATTCTGCTACTGAGAAAATCACCAATGAATTACGTATTGAAGAGGGATTTCTACTATCATCAGACCAACTAGATACCACCAGTAGTAGTTTTAATGCTGCTTTATCTGTGGGTTATGACATTTATACCTCCGGGCGTATCGGAGCAGAAATTCGCAGTGCAGAAAAACAACTTGATTTCAATCGCTTGGATTTAGAGCGAATTGTCCAACAAGTTCGTTTTGAAACTTCCAGAGACTATTACAACCTACAAAGTAGTAATGCTCAAGTTAATATCGAAGAAGCGGCGGTAGAAGATTCCCAACAAACCTTAAAAGATGCTCAACTTTTAGAACAAGCTGGATTAGGGACGCGATTTGACGTATTGCGAGCAGAAGTTGAATTAGCCAATGCCCAGCAAAGACTAACCACCGCCCTAGCCAATCAAGATATCGCTCGCCGACAACTAGCAGAAACTTTAAGTTTGGGACAGAAAATAGATATTAAAACTGCCGAGGCGATCGCCAAGGTTGGTACATGGGAGCTATCAATAGAAGAAAGTATTATTCAAGCATACAAAAACCGTGCCGAATTAGAACAATTTTTGTTACAAAGAGAAATTAGCCAAGAGCAAAAAACCATAGCTCTAGCTAATGTCAGACCTCAAGTCCGTGCTGTGGCCAGTTACAATGTTTTAAATGCTTTAGATGAAAGCGTCGGTTTTACCGATGGCTATACCCTAGAAGCTAGAGCGCAATGGAGATTATTTGATGGTGGTGCGGCTCGTGCTAGGGCCCAACAAGCTGAAACGAATACTCAAATTGCTGAAACTCAATTTGCCAATCAGCGTAATCAAGTTAGATTTGAAGTAGAACAAGCTTACTTTGGCTTACAGGCTAATCAAAAAAATATTGCTACAGCTAATAAGGCCGTAGAATTGGCGCAAGAAAGTTTAAGATTGGCAAGGCTGAGATTTTCTGCCGGAGTAGGTACACAAACCGACGTAATTCAAGCTCAAACTGAATTAACTACGGCTCGTGGCAATCAATTATCGGCAATTATCGATTACAACCAATCTTATGTTCAATTACAACGTGCGGTAACTAATATACCCGATGGCGGTTTGTTAGATTTACCTTAGCTATTGGAGGGGCAAGACTTTGCCTTGTCTCTAAAGTTAAGGGTTCGGCGAATTTCTCATAGTTTTCTTTGAATCCCTTGAGGGTTGATAATTAATAATTATTAATTATTAATTAGTGATAATCAATCAATGACAGTCAAAGTAGTTACCATTCTCTCTGCTGATGAAATCCGCCGAACTTTAACTCGTATTGCTTCTGAGATCGTAGAAAAATCTGGGGATTTATCCCAGGTAATTTTACTAGGTATTCATACCAGAGGGGTACCCATAGCAAGTTTATTGGCACAGCAAATTGAAATGTTAGAAAATGTTCAATTGCCAGTAGGAGCGATCGATGTTACTTTCTATCGTGACGATCTCGATAAAATTCGCACTCGCACCCCAGCCAAAACTAAAATACCCCTAGATTTAACGGGTAAAACCGTAATCTTAGTAGACGATGTAATTTATAAAGGTCGCACAATTCGCGCCGCTCTCAATGCCGTTACGGAATACGGCAGACCCGAATCCATCAGACTGGCGGTTTTAGTGGATAGGGGACATCGAGAATTGCCCATTCATCCAGATTTTACTGGTAAAAAACTACCCACTGCCAAAGAAGAACGAGTTAGAGTTTATTTACAAGATATCGACGGACGGGATGGAGTAGAGTTATTAAAAGATGAGAATAATTAACTACTGGCTAAAGCGATCGCCCTGGAACTAACTACTAAATATTTGGGTTATATTGGCGTTATCTTTTTGAGATTTTGCGTATGACCTATAGCCCCAGAATTGCCGATCTGCCCGTCAGTGAGCGTCCCCGCGAACGGCTTTTCGCCATAGGTGCGAAAAATTTAGCGACAGCAGAATTGATTGCAATTTTACTGGGTACTGGTCAGGGTAAAGGGAAATTATCGGCCATTGGTTTAGCTCAATATATTCTCAAGCAGCTAGAAAGACATAAACGCAACTCTTTAGATGTTTTGCGAGAAATTAGTCCTCAAGAATTAATGAATATCCCAGGTATCGGCCCAGCTAAGGCGGCTACTATTGTAGCTGCTGTTGAATTAGGCAAGCGGACGTTTAAATTTAGACCCCAAGAAAGAGTTTCCATTGATAATCCTGCATCAGCAGCGGCAGCTTTAAGTCAAGATTTGATGTGGCAGAATCAAGAAAAATTTGCCGTTTTAATGTTAGATGTAAAAAATCGTCTGATTGCCAGTCAAATTATTACCATTGGTACGGCAACTGAAACTTTAGTACATCCTCGTGAAGTGTTTCGCGAAGTGATGCGTAATGGCGCCACTAAATTAATTATTGCCCACAACCACCCGACAGGAAATCTAGAGCCTTCTGAAGAAGATCTTTATTTAACTGAACAACTATTAAAAGGGGCGAGTTTTTTAGATATTCCCCTATTAGATCATCTAATTTTGGGTAATGGAGATCATCAAAGTCTCAGACAAGCTACAGATTTATGGAATCGTTATCCTCAAGGAGATTAAATACTTAGCACAAATTAAATAAGTAATAAGTAATTCGATAACTCCTTACCCAATTAAGTAATTGTCAGCACTACCGACCCTTTGATCTTACCGTTACGCAAAACTTCTAAAGCTTGATTCGCTTCTAAAAGTGGAAAGGTTGTAACTTCAGTGTGAATGGGAATTTTGGGGGCTAGAGCTAAAAACTCTTGGGCATCTTGACGGGTTAAATTGGCAACCGAGCGCACTATTCTTTCTTCCCATAAAATCTGATAGGGAAAACTAGGGATGTCACTCATGTGAATGCCGGCACAAATAACTACACCACCTTTAACAACTGCTTTAAGTGCGGCGGGAACTAATTTACCCACGGGAGCAAAAATAATTGCTGCATCTAATTTATCTGGTGGTAGTTCATCGGAATCTCCAGCCCAGACCGCACCCAAATCGCGAGCAAATTGTTGTCCTGAAGTGTCGCCGCTACGGGTAAAGGCATATACTTGTTTGCTTTGATAATTAGCCACCTGAATTAAAATATGTGCCGCCGCACCAAAGCCATAAAAACCAATCTTTTGGGCATCTTCATTCATGCGATAAGAACGATAGCCAATTAATCCCGCACATAACAAAGGGGCTGCTTGTAAATCGGGAAAGCTTTCGGGAATAGGAAAGCAAAAGTTTTCATCGGCTACGGTATATTCAGCATAACCCCCATTGAGATGATAACCTGTAAATAAAGCGCGATCGCATAAGTTTTCTTTACCAGACAAACAATAACGGCAGCAATTGCACGTATGACCCAACCAAGGCACGCCGACGCGACTACCTATGGTAAATTTACTGGCTTTGTTTCCTGTGGCTACAACAGTCCCAATGATTTGATGACCCAAAATTAAAGGAAGCTTAGGGTGAGCTAATTCCCCATCAACTATATGTAAATCAGTGCGACATATTCCACAGACGCTGACTTTTAGTAATACTTGTTGAGGTTGTGGTTGGGGGATGGGTATTTCATCGGCTCGCAATTTTTGCCCCACTCCATCAAAAATTATGGCGCGCATAGCAGTTACCGAGAATGACTTACGATTTTACCATAGCTCAAAATTGGACTGACTTGCTTCCAATATATTGCTTTGATTCAAACTCAGTTAAAACACCATAAATTGCCCAAATAGCCATTGCTCTTAAATAGTGAGAAGCCCTAAAAGTTCCGACTGCGGTAATTGCTTCAGGCGTGCGGAATTGTAAGCCATTTTCATATACTTGATTGACTACGGTTTCTGTTAACTTAAATGCCTCTTCTTTCATGCCCATTTGAATCATAAAAGCGGCTAAACCAAAGTTAATTCCTGTCCATACTTCTAGGGGGTGGGTGTCTTTGGGATTGACTGGGCTACCATCGGGTAAAACGCCGTTGGCTGCGCCATATTTTCCGTTATGAAACTTGAGGAAACAGGCATTGTAGATTTTATTTAAACTAGATTTAGTATATTGTTCTTCCACAACATCGGGTAAATTTAATAGACGGGCGTAAAATTGTCCGCATAGTTGATCCGCCATGACGACATTTGAGCCACTTTCGGTATCGAGGCGATAGTATTCCCCATTCCATAATTTATCGTGATAGAGCGATCGCGCTTGCTGTAACCAGCTACTATAAATATTAATTTGGTCTTCTATGCCTATGGGAAAATCTTCTGGTTGTAGGTTGGGATTCATTGGGGGATTATTTATTAAGATCTCACCGATTTTTATTGCTGCTTCTAGTGCTGCTATCCACAAACCACCACAGTACGCACTGATACCTCTTAATCTCCAGTCGTCGAAGGTTTGATCTGGTGCGCCAGAGTTTTCAGGTATGCCGTCATTGTCGCGATCAAATTTTTTTAAATAGGCTAAGGTGAGAGTAATACTATTCCAGCATTCCCAGAGGAAGTTATTATCTTTACTCCCAGTAAGGACATAATCTCGATATACCTGCAAAATAAAATCACTGGGTAAATCTTTCCACTGGTTACAATCTTGATAGGAAGTGTAGTTAGTTTCTTTCCAGGGATGTTCGTTGGGTGCGCCTAAGTCGTGGGGAGTCGCGCCATAAGCTTTTCTAATGGCATCGGAGCCATCATAACCGACAATGCGGGGAGTGTCGTCGCTCTGGGGAATTGCTCTAGCAAATGCTTCTAATACTGTTTTATCCAGACGCGACCATAACATCATTAAACCAAATGAACCGTAGAGGCGCACGTCGAGACTTTCATACCAACGGTAATCCATACATTCTAATACCCCAAACTGTCCGATGGGGTCATCTTCCGTTGCAGCCGTCCATAATGTACCACCATCGGCGAGCAAGTATAACTCGTTAAACAGTGCCATCTTCAACCAGTCGGGTAAATCATCCCGTTGCAGGATTGGTTGTTGCCAAGCTTCAATTTGTTCCCGCCACCAGTCGGCGTGTTTAAAAGCAGTCCTAATCATACTCCAGGCATTGCTACCATTCCGCCCGAAAAAGTCAGTATATCGACGATAATAGTTAATTCCCTGCTTAAATTCCGTTACGGGTAAATCCCAAGCCAAAACAAAAGGAATTTGCTTAGTCTTACCTGGCTTAATTGTAAATCTTATGGCGATCGCGACGGCAATTTGTTCTCCTGGGGCTGCGGGGGTTTCATCTTGCTTATCCGGTAAAGAACCATCTGCGGCAAAATAATCCCAGATATCTGCACCATCACTTTGAGGATTCCAACGAGTCAGATAAAATACTTCTACAGTAGGATTATAGACCGACGCGATCGCTATTTGTCCTTCTCCTTCCTGAATTTCTTCATGAGGTTGCACTCGATTTAACAGACAACCTACTCGATAGTTATCTTGTATCCACTGGTTATAATTTCCCGTACTATTTCCCCATTGTGGCTGATATTCGTATTCGGGGCTGCCATCATCTCTGACTTTTACAGTAGGAGATTTAATGGCATTGGTAAACCAACCAACGGTATTTTGCCAAGTTAGCATGATACTCATAGTAATTGGCTTGTCTGTAGGGTTATGTACTGTCCAGTTAAAGTTAACTATGGGATAACTGGTTTCTTGATAGTTTTCTTTGATTACAGGTGAAAATTGTTCGCAAACTAAATTAGATTTAAATACCCCTTGGTATTCATACCAACTGCGGGGATACAAGGCGTAATAAGTTCCTTGTTCTTGAGGATACCAAGACCAACGCGACAAAACATTATTTTTCCCTCTCTTATTAGGAGAGGGGTTGGGGGAGAGGTTTTCTGGAGATTGGGTACACATAGCATAAGCTTGCACTTCCCCTTCAATCCGCTCAAAAACACTAAACTGACAGGCAGAAAGAGTTTTAAAAATATGTTCCCCACCATCCAAATGCCACAAATTAAAATCACCTCTAGGGGATCTGCCGATACATCCCGCACCAAAACCCCCCAAAGGCATTCCGTGCCAAGCACCATCATCCAAATTACTGGCATAACGTACAGTATAGGGCTTTTCCCATCCTTTACCGATGGGACGCTGCCAAGCGCAACGAGGAATCTGTGGATTAGGTGTCATCTAGATTAAATTGAATGATCGAGCAGCATTCAGGATAACAACAAAATCAGCGATGCACCAGAATATTCTCAATAGTTTTAATTTTTATGCGGTTGATAAATAATTTGTTCTTGGATTAATTTTTAATTGTCATTAAACTTACTGTTCGATAAATTTTTATGTTGTGGAACAAGTCATGGATATAGTTATTCAACGTCGAGCTAATATTGCACTTCATTCCTTAGAAAATAGCGAACAAAAGCAAATTTTAAAAGCGTTAGAAAGAATTAAAATAACCCCAGCAAAAGACTTATTTCAAACTCTTGAACTCAAACTAAAAAATTTAGGTCAAAATCTTTATATATATCGAGGAAATTACAGATTGCGTCTAATATTGTCTATCAAAAATGACGTTTGCACTGTTGAAGATATTATAGCTCGTGATAAGCTAGATATGCTTTTTGCTAATTTCAAGCAGCAATGAAAAATCTGATAAATCATTCTTTTAATGCTGTAGATTGTCGAAAAGAATGGGAAGAATTCTATCTTCTTCTAAAATCAGAATCAATACTTGATGAACGTAAAGATATTCTCCCTTTTTTTAAAAAGCGTCATATTTAATTTGACGACAACGAGAAAATAATACAATTTGTCGTAGTGTAACTCATACTACAAGACAGGTGATCGCCTGTTTCCCGACGTTAAACACAAATGAAATATGACACTATGTTACAAAAGTCCACTTTTATAGTAGTCAGGTAAATTAATAAGCCAGGTAGGAATTGTTTTAGTTTTTGTGGGAAGTACAATTTTATTATATTCATTCGATATGTAACAAAGTGAAGCGACGAACGATTATAAAAAATCAATTTTAAATATCATGACAGCAATTACTTTAAATCTGCAACCAGCGATCGAATTAACAGACGAACAATTTCAAGCAATTTGTAGTACTAATCGAGATTTAAAATTAGAGCGCACTGCGACAGGGGAATTAATAATTATGCCGCCCACAGGAGGAGAAACAGGTAAGCATAATTCTAATATTAATGCTCAATTGTGGTTGTGGAATCAACATAATCTTGACAGACTAATAGAGATATTTATTTTTATCTATAGCTAATCTTGACAAAAAAAAATTTACACAGCTTAACAATCAGTAATATAATATTTGTCATCCACTACTAAGTATATATTCTCATAGCTATGATAGCGGCACAATTTCCCTGGCTTACCGCGATCGTCTTACTACCATTAATTGCTGCTCTGGGCATTCCGATGTTGCCAGATAAAGATGGCAAGACAGTTCGCTGGTATGCGCTGTTTGTCGGCATTGCAGACTTTATTTTAATGAGTTATGCCTTTTGGAATCATTACGATGCTAGCAATGCTCAGTTTCAGATCGCAGAAAACTATCCTTGGATTCCTCAGTTGGGCTTAAGTTGGGCGGTTTCGGTAGACGGGATATCTGCCCCATTAGTGCTACTAGCAGGGTTGGTAACTACACTGTCAATGTTGGCAGCTTGGCGAGTTGATCGCAAACCTCGTTTATTTTACTTTTTAATGTTGCTCCTGTATTCGGCACAGATAGGCGTGTTTGTTGCCCAAGATGTATTGTTGTTTTTCATCATGTGGGAATTAGAATTAGTTCCCGTTTATTTATTGGTTTCCATTTGGGGTGGTTCAAAACGCCGTTATGCAGCTACCAAGTTTTTACTCTACACGGCTGCTGCTTCTATCTTCATCTTGGTAGCAGGCTTGGGGATGGCATTTTATGGAGATAACACCACTTTTGACTTAACTGCACTAGCTGTAAAAGATTATCCCTTAGCTTTAGAACTGCCACTGTATGCAGGACTACTAATTGCTTTTGGAGTCAAGTTAGCTATCTTCCCCTTACATACTTGGTTGCCCGACGCTCACGGCGAAGCTTCTGCACCAGTATCCATGATTTTAGCGGGTGTACTCTTAAAAATGGGAGGATACGGGCTAATTCGATTTAATCTAGAATTACTTCCCGATGCTCATATTTACTTTGCACCACTTTTGGCGATTTTAGGGGTAATTAACATTATCTATGGCGGATTTAGTTCTTTTGGACAAACCAATATGAAACGCCGCCTGGCTTATTCTTCAGTTTCCCACATGGGATTTGTCTTGCTGGGTATCGCTTCTTTTACCGATGTCGGTATTAGTGGTGCGATGTTACAGATGCTCTCTCATGGTTTAATCGCTGCCGTTCTCTTCTTCTTAACAGGAGTTACTTATGATCGCACTCATACTTTATTTATGGATCGGATGGATGGAATTGCTCAAGCAATGCCTAAAACCTTCGCCTTATTTACCGCAGGTGCGATGGCTTCTCTAGCTCTCCCCGGAATGAGCGGTTTTGCCAGTGAGATTGCTGTATTTGTCGGTATAACTAGCAGCGATATCTATAGCTCCAGTTTTCGTATTGGACTAGTATTTTTGGCAGCAGTAGGCTTAATTTTAACTCCCATATATTTGTTATCCATGCTTAGACTGGTATTCTTTAATTCCAACGAAGCACTGGCTTGTGATATCGATAAGTCTGGAATTAAAAGTTTTAGTAATGAGAAAGCTATCTGTTTTGGTAACAGTTGCGTCTTACCCAGTGAAGCCAATTTTGATGATGCCAACCCGAGAGAAATCTTTATTGCAGCTTGCTTCTTATTCTTAATTATTGGCATTGGGGTATATCCCAAACTCACGACTCAAATCTATGATGTGAAGACAGTTGCAGTCAATGCAGAAGTACGTCAGGCTCAGATTAAAATTGCTCAGGAACATCACCCAATATACAGTCAGAGATTGATATCTCCCACAATAGTTCCTACTGAAATAGCAATAATCAACGATTTTTAAATTAACGTTGCTAGAAAAGTTGAGCATCAGCCCAGTTATCTTCATGGTGACTGGGTTTTGATTGTTAACTCTCTTTAAGATGTTAAAGTTCTCTGTATTTCTGGTTTATGGTAAAATATACCAAGTACAAGGGGCATTAGCTCAGCTGGTAGAGTGCTTGCATGGCATGCAAGATGTCACCGGTTCAAGTCCGGTATGCTCCATATATATTAGGCTTGTTGCAAAATAAGCTGTTAATCATTTAAATTTGGTTTTTAAGATGGTTATATTCTTGACAATAAACTTACAAGGGAACAGATTAACTCACTACAGCTACAACTAGATAAGGTTGATGAGGAATTAGATAAGTTGACATCGGTTTACTCTCCTTATCGGGGCAAGGTGAGACGGGTGAAGATACTCGGACAGAACGAGCGAGCGATTACTGAGTCAAGTAACGTTGGATATTCGGGATGGGAAGTAGGGGCTTTTGTTGTATGGGTAGGCTTTAAAAAATAACCTACCTATGATGATTAGAAATTAAGGATTGAATGTGAGAACGGATCGACCTACTGCCACTACAAAACCACCCACAGCAGTAATTAACACACCAATCAATGTCCAAATTTGAGCTTTCTGAGAACCTTTGATTTCTTTAATATCTTCAACAGTATTATCGAGTTTAGTCTCTACCTTAGTTAACCTCAGATTAATATCGGTAACGTCTTTCTGAAGATTATCTAATTTCCCATCTATTTTGTTGAGAATTTCTTTGAGGTCTGATTCTATTTGAATATTACTCATTGCTATACTTAATTTAGGTTTTTACCATTGGGGAAGTCTCTAGATGGGCGAGTGACCCCGCGTCGGCGCAAGACGCAAGGGAACGCACGAGCGAGTCGCAAGGATTCCTTTTTAAGTTTTTAATCTGTTTCTTTTAGGAATTACGTCCTGAGAAACCTGCCAATAATCTGAGGCTAGTTTCAAATTATAGTGCAAAATACTATCGTCTATTGTTTCTAATTTTCTAATTTCTAGAGAAGACAAATTGACATTCAAACAGTTAATAATACTCATACCTAATGATTTTGCCATTAGGGGGATGACTGCATTACCAATCTCTCGAAAACCATGCCAAATTGTGCGATGAAATTCAAACCAATCGGGAAAAGTATGTAACCTAGCTGCTTCCCTAATACTGATACAACGAGGTATCAGATAATGAATCGGTCTAGGGGCAGTATGCGCTCCTTTATTTCTAGCAGTACCGGCTCTTAAAGTATTAGATAAACCATCTGGTGAAAGCTTTAAAAATCGACTGACTTGTTCGATTTTACCGGGAATTGTTTGAGTAAAACGTTGAATAGTTTTAGCTGTATGTTTAGAACCCAGATGTCCCCAGACAATATTTTTCTGAGTTCTTTGATGACAAAAACAATAATTTTGCTTGGGTTGAATATCGAAGCTACTTCTAAATTCTGAATAATCTAATATTTCAGCAGCAATACCGCGATCGCAGCCGATAAATACAGGAATTGTACTTAAATCAGCTATGGCATCCCTCACCGTATTGGGCGGTTGTAAATCACAATTTTCCCGATTATTACTATAAGTAGCTAGGGGATAAGTTGGTGGAGCAACATCATTTCTATAGCCAATTAAAATCAATCTTTTACGTTTTTGTGGTGCGCCATATGCCGCAGCGTCTAAGACTTGAATTGGCTTGACCAGTGAATAATTATTATCTTCAATTAACGCGATTAATTCTGTCAAAAAAAGTTTGTGATTGCCCGTAATTATTCCCGGTACATTTTCAAAAATAAAATATTTGGGTTGAATTTCTAAAACAATTCGTAGATATTCAAAGACCAACTTGTTTCTCGGATCGTCAAGCTGTCTTTTACCCATATGAGAAAAACCCTGACAGGGAGGACCCCCGGCAATCAAATCGATCTCGCCAGTAAATCCCCGTTTTGCGATCGCACTTAATAGTTCCTGACTGGAGATTTCACTAATATCCCGACATAAGGTAACTCCATAAGGAAAGTTATAATGATGAACCAAGGCGTGAACTGGATCGATCTCCACCGATGCAGCAATATCAAATCCGGCAGCTTCTAAACCCAGCGACATTCCACCACAACCAGAAAACAAATCAATCGCAATTGGACGATTTTTCACTGTTTTTCCCATAAAGTCAAGTATTAGCTCAATTAATTATCATAACCGCACTTATTACTCCCTGGGGAGTGGAACATACCGAGGAAACCTCGGCGTTTCCTCCCTGTCGATCGATGAATTGCTGAGTTAAATATAGTGACAGTTTGTCTCAATCGCACAGTAGTTGCGCTACAGTAAATCCCAGACAGATAGCCAATTGCTAAGATTATTTTAAATTTTCAGATATGAATAAAACCGTCGCTGATGTGATGACGAAAGAACCAATTGCGGTAACACCTCAAACATCACTACAAGAAGCCATTCAAATTTTGGCAGAAAAAAAAATTAGTGGTTTGCCTGTAGTAAATGATACTGACAAAATAGTTGGTGTCCTCTCAGAAACAGATTTAATGTGGCAGGAAACGGGAGTAGAAGCACCACCTTATATTATGTTTCTCGATAGCGTAATTTATTTGCAGAATCCTGCCCGCCACAACAAAGAAATTCATAAAGCTTTAGGACAAACCGTGGCTGAAGTGATGAGCGATCGCCCGATTACTATAGAACCAGACCGTTCTGTCAAAGAAGCTGCCCGCATCATGCACGAAAAGAAAGTACGTCGTCTACCAGTTACCGATAATCAAGGCAAACTTTTAGGTATTATTACTCAGGGTGATGTAATTCGCATGATGGCAATGGAATAATTATTGTCTCAACGCAAGAAACTAAGGCGTTTCTCTTCAAAGAAGCGTCTGCATTTCCTACGACTTTAGCAATTAATCATCAAAATTTAAGCAATAAGCAATCGATAATTTAACAAATGACTATTACACCTAAATCCATTCAAGAACTATTAAATTCAGAAAATTTTGGCGAACGTATTCGAGGCTTAAATCAACTACGGCAAATCGAACCAGATCTAGCCTTAGAAATGCTCCTACCAATGATCAAAGATCAAAATACTCGTGTGCGTTATGCCGCAGTCAGTCAGTTAGATACTATTGGTACAAGCGATCTAACCGTTTCTTTAGAAATTTTACGCGATCGCCTGTTTAACGATCCAGAACCAGATGTACAAGCGGCGGCGGCTGATGCCATTGGCGGTTTAAAATTAACCGAAGCTTTTGACGATTTAGCAACTATTTATCATCAAACCGAGGAATGGTTAATCCAGTTTAGTATTATTGCTGCTTTGGGAGAATTAGGCGACCCTCGTGGTTTCGATTTACTCGATACGGCTTTAAAATCTGATAATAATTTGTTACAAACTGCCGCTATTGGTTCTTTAGGAGAATTAGGAGATACTCGCGCCATACCTTTATTAATTCCCTTTGCCAATAATGAAGACTGGCAAATACGCTATCGTTTAGTTCAAGCTTTGGGTAGATTAGGTGGGGAAGAAGCCAAAAACACCATTCAACAATTAACCGATGATTCAGTAGAACAAGTCGCTCAAGAAGCTAAAAACAATCTTTAGCAGGGAACAACGATGGGGAGGTAGGAGTCAGGAGGCTTAATTCATAATTACCCTATTACCTATTGCCCATTTGCAACTAGAAACTAGCAACTAGCAGCAAAAAAAATGTCCTAACCTCAATGCCTAGTGCTATAGTATTCCTTTTAAGTGATTATCATTATCATTAAATATATTTAGGTGACGATCAGCAATTGAGTTTATGTTCAAGCTATTTTTATGTCTAATTGCTAGTGCGACTGCTGCGATCGCCAAACCTTTGATAGTACAAGCAAACTATCTTGACTGGACAATTATCGCTCAGGCAAATTCAGCCAAATTATACGATCTGTTACGACAGGGAAAAGCCTATGTAGATGCCCAAGATTATGATAGAGCTTTAGCGACATATAAAGAAGCGGCAGCTTTAGATGATACTAATCCTCAGATTTTTTCTGGCATTGGCTATTTATATACTCTCCAAGAAAATTATCCCGCCGCCGCCGAAGCCTATCAAAAAGCGATCGCCTTAGCTCCAGAAGATCCTAAGTTGTATTATGCTTTGGGTTATAGTTTCGGTAATGCAGGAGATAATACCAAAGCTGCCCAAGCCTATGAAATGGCAATTAAACTAGAACCAGATAATCTTCAAAATCACCTGGGTTTGGGTGTAGTGTTGTTAAGAGAAGGAGAATACGACCGCGCGATCGATACTTACTATCGTATTTTGAGTTTAGCACCCAACAATGAAGAAGCGTATCGCATTATGTCTGCGGTATTACTAGAACAAGAACGCTATTCAGAAGCAGTGAAAGTTTTAGCTACAGCAGTCAAGCAACATCCAGAATTAGTAGCTTTACAATTACAATTAGCTATAGCTTTACTAGAACAAGGAGATACTCAAGGAGGTTTGGAGGCTTTAAAATTAGCCCACAAGGTAGATCCGTATAATCCCGCAGTTTATTTACAGACTGGCGAATTATTAGTCCAACAAAAAGATTTTACTGGAGCTTTAGCAGAATATAAACGAGCTTTAGCTTTAAAACCAGATTCCGTTCGAGCAGCCGAAGCCATTGGTCAGATTTATTTAACTCAAAAAGAATATTTAGAAGCAATTTTAGCATACCGCAGACTCATAGAAATTGCTCCCAATTATGCCCCTGCTTATCATAATTTGGGTATAGCTTTAAAAGCGAGAAATCGCAACGATGATGCGATCGCTGCTTTTACTAAAGCTCTGGAATTATATCAAAATTCTGGAGATGCTCAAGAAGCAGAGAACTTAGCTACTGTTCTAGAAGAGTTGCAACCAAATAACTAGTTATTGGCCATTGGTCATCAGAAGATTACCTTATAGTTACTACTTATTACTTACTCATCAGCGATCGCACTAACGGTTAAACTTTGGAAATAAGCTGTACCCATGACAGTTAAAAACGAAAAGTAAGCAATTATCTGTACTAGATAAAGAGTTTGTCGATAGCCAAACAGAGCTTTGAGAATAATGCCAGGAAATTCGCTATCGGGTAACAATTGCGAGCCATCCCATACCTGTGTGCCTAAAATACAAGAGTTATGATCAGCCAGACACCAATTAGTTGTAGAAATCTGAGATAATAGGGCGATCGCTCCATCGAAATGTTTTAATGCTCCCATTACTAAACCGCCAACTATTAACAAGAGAAATATACCCATAACCTGAAAAAACAGGCGAATATTAATTTTGACTCCCAAAGCAAATAGAGAGATCCCCATCACCGTTGCTAAAATCAAACCAGCTATTGCCCCTAATGTTGGAGCAGTCCACTGTTCCTGAAACTTTGCCAGAATAAATAATACAGTTTCAAAACCCTCGCGCAACACGGCAATAAAAATCAACAAAAATACGGCTTTACCAGCATTACTATTAACTAAAGCTTGATCAATCGCTCCTTTTACCTCTCCCCCGAAGGATTTAGCCTGTTGTGTCATCCAGAGTAACATCCAACTGAGCATGGCGATCGCCACTACCCCAAAGATTCCCTCTAAAAACTGTTTGACTATCGGAGCATAAATTCCTCCTGTGGCTTCAATGCCCGTAATTGTACCAGCAAGTAATAAACCTACCGCTACACTGCTAATAATGCCGCCAAATATTCCTAAATACACCCAAGAGTACAGTCTAGTTTGCCCTGCTTGCTTTAAACAAGCCATAACAATACCAACTACTAAAGCTGCTTCAAAGCCTTCTCGCAGAGTTACTACAAAGGTAGGCAAGGCAGTAGTCAAATCCATCATTGGTTAATGTAGGTTGCTCAATAATTATCTATATTTATTATTTAACGTCTCCTGCCAATTTAAATGACTAAAGCTAAAACTTTTAAAAAGATCTCTATCCCAGTACCAAGTTTAAAAAGATTATTATCTTACCGTCGGGAATGGTTGCGGGGGGATTTATTAGCTGGTGTGACGGTGGCAGCCTATTTAATTCCTCAATGTATGGCTTATGGGGAGTTGGCAGGAGTTGAGCCAGTAGCGGGTTTATGGGCAATTTTACCACCGATGTTAATTTACGCTATTTTTGGTTCTTCACCGCAGCTTTCTATTGGGCCTGAATCCAGTACTGCCGTAATGACAGCCGTGGTAATCGCACCTCTGGCGGCAGCTAAAAGTGATGCTTATGTGGGTTTGGCAGCTTTACTGGCAATTATTATGGGTTTGGTCTGTATTGTGGGTTATGTTGCCCGACTGGGTTTTTTGGCGGACTTACTTTCCAAACCAATTTTAACTGGTTACATGGCCGGTATTGCCCTGATTATGATTGGGGGACAATTGGGTAAAGTTGCCAAAATTCAAATTGAGGCTGATGCTTTTTTCCCCCAGGTTAGTGAATTTAGTAACAAGTTTTCCTTAGCTCATACTCCCACTCTAATTTTAGGAATTTTAGTATTAATATTTTTGTTTGCTTTTCAGCATCGCTTTCCCAAGCTACCGATTCCCTTAATTGCTGTTTTGCTCTCTACTATAGCCGTAGCTTTATTTCAACTCGATACTCGCGGTGTAGCTGTTGTGGGTATAATTCCTGCTGGTTTACCTCATCCAGTCATTCCCCAGGTATCGATTGAAGATTTAGAAGCTTTAATGACTTCAGCAGTGGGTATCGCCATTGTGGGTTATTCGGATAACGTACTGACAGCTAGAGTTTTTGCCAATCGCAATAACTATAAAATTGATCCCAATCAAGAACTTTTGGCTTTGGGTGTGGCTAACATCGCTAATGGGTTGATGCAGGGATTTCCCATCAGTAGTAGTGGTAGTCGTGCCGTAATTGGAGATTCTTTAGGTAGTAAAAGTCAGTTATTTTCTCTGGTTGCCGCAGTTGCAGTTATTTTGGTACTTTTGTTTCTACGCCCCGTATTAGCATTATTTCCCAAAGCTGCTTTAGGGGCAATTGTCATCTATGCTGCTACCAAATTAATTGAGTTTTCACAATTTATTAGACTATATCGATTTCGCCGTAGTGAGTTTATCCTGGCAATAGCAACTACGATCGCTGTTTTAATGACAGGTATTTTAGTAGGGGTAGGAATTGCGGTGAGTTTGTCGGTAATTGAATTGTTTTCTAGAGTCGCTCGTCCCCATGATGCTGTTTTGGGTAAAGTACCCGGTTTAGCAGGCTTGCACGATATTGAGGACTGGCAAGGAGCAACTACTATTCCCGGTTTGGTAATCTATCGTTATGATGCACCCTTATGTTTTGCTAATGCAGAAAATTTTAAACAGCGATCGCTCGAAGCCATAGAAGCAGAAACCACCCCCGTAGAATGGTTTGTCTTGAACATGGAAGCCAATGTAGAAATCGATATCACGGCGATCGATATTTTATCAGAGCTACGCAAAGAATTAGCAGCTAAAAATATTACCTTCGCCATGGCAAGAGTTAAACAGGATTTATATTTAGAATTAGAAAGAGCAGGGTTTTTACACAACATACCAGCAGAACAGATTTATCCCACATTACCCACTGCGATCGCTGCTTTTGAGCAAGCCAAAACACTACAAAAAGGCAAATAAGTAGCTGGGTGCAAATATAAAATAGCTTGTGCATATTGCTTACCTGCTTAAATTATCGACATTATCATGCAAAAGAAAAATATCTATTATGGAAAAAATGCATAAATATTAATATTTTGTAACAACCAATACTAAAAATTGAATTTAAGAATGTAATTCTAGTAGCTTAAATTAACTATAAAAAGGAAAGAAAACAATCATATTCACTAAAGTTACATTGAATGATCAAGGGAAAATTTTTAGTGACACCTGATATTGATACCCTGGGTAAATTGGAAAATCATCAAAGATAACTTGCCGCGATTTTCTTCTAAATACATCTAATCACCAAGTTTAATTCTTAGCTTCATTTGTTAATTAATTAATAATAGTTTTGCTGTAATTATCATGTCTAAACTGTCTCGTCGCAAATTTCTATTAACTGCTGGCGCAACTGCTGCTGGTACTTTATTAGTACATGGTTGTGCTAATCAGAATAATACTGCTACCCAAACTGCAACTCCAGCAGCTGATATTAGTCCTGAAGATGCCCCAGAAACTACTAGTGCCAAACTCGGATTTATTGCTTTAACCGATGCTGCACCTTTGATTATTGCTCTAGAAAAAGGGATTTTTGATAAATATGGCATGACTGATGTAGAGGTGATCAAGCAAGCCTCTTGGCCAGTAACTAGAGATAATATCGAATTGGGTTCAAACCGTGGCGGAATTGATGGGGCGCATATTCTTACGCCAATGCCTTACCTGATGACCATGGGTACTATTACTCAACAGCCTGTGCCGATGTATATTTTGGCAAGATTAAATGTCAATGGTCAGGGAATCTCGGTAAGCAATAATTATAAAGACGCACAGGTTCGCCTAGATAGTTCCAAAATGCAGCAAGTCTTTGCCCAGGCTAAATCTACCAATAGGGAATTGAATGCGGCAATGACTTTTCCTGGCGGTACTCACGATCTGTGGATACGTTATTGGTTAGCTGCTGGTGGAATCTTGCCTGAACAAGATATTTCTGTAATACCTATTCCTCCAGCACAAATGGTTGCCAATATGAAAATTGGTGCGATGGAAACATTTTGTGTAGGCGAACCTTGGAACGACCAATTAGTTAACCAACAGCAAGGATATACAGCTTTAGTTACAGGAGAACTTTGGCAAGATCACCCAGAAAAGGCTTTTGGTATGAGGGCTGATTGGGTTGACCAAAATCCTAAAGCTGCCCAAGCATTACTTAAAGCAGTATTAGAAGCGCAACAATGGTGTGACAAACCTGAAAATAAACAAGAAATGTGCGAGATTGTTTCTCAAAACAGATGGTTTAGAGTACCAGTAGAAGATATTATCGCCAGATCCCAAGGCATAATCGACTACGGCGATGGGCGCACA
>JBHJNX010000144.1:0-21556 GCA_050330335.1 Pleurocapsa sp.
AAAAGCAATCCCATACAGTTAATAATTATTCTCACTGGCTACCAAAACTAAAACCCGAACAACGTGCAGCAGTATACCAACATTGTCATCCAGGATGGCGAGATAAAAATGGTTGTTTAGGGATAAATTTAATAAAATTATTTCCCGCAGCGATTAGAGAAAAAGAAGCCAAATATCATTTAGAATTACCTATTCTAGAAACTCGTCCGACTCAACGTCTTCCTTACGCTGCATTATTATCTTGGGATGAAACCAAACAAGTTATCCAACCCTATTTAAAAAATCCTGATGCCGACTTAAGAATATTAGCCCTCAAAACCATTATTGATACAACCAGATATTATCGGACTCGTTTATCAGAGTTACTCAAAATTATAAGCGATCGCAGTAAGGAACAAGACCCCGTGAAAAATGCCATGCTTGGCGGGTTAGCCGATCTACCTCCGAGTATTTGGAGACAAGAACATTTAGAAGATTTAAGTAAAATATTAACCGATGCTCTAACTGCTGCGGATTTAGGTGCTGCTACAGCCACTCACGCACAGCAGATAGTAATTGCTATTTTACCTTTTCATCCTCAATGGTCGGCGGAATGGTTATCAAAATTGGTACAAGCCAGAGGAAGAGTTGATTTTTACAATTTAGAAACCCATCTTAATAACTCTCAGGTACAACAACTCGCACCGATTTTACTTCCAGTCTTCAAATCTTGGGAAACTAGAGAAAGAGAATGGAATATTATTGAAGCTGCTGCTAGTTTTGGTAAACGGTTAAAGGTTTTTGATGGTTTGGTAGATATTTTAGCAAGAGTTTTAAATGATACTCGCGATAAGTGGAATGCTGCCAGGATATTAAATATATTAAGCCAATACTCTAGCGATCGCTTTGCTTGGTTAATTCCTCAATTACTAAAACAGGATAAGAGTTGGTTTACTCAATATGTAGTCAGCAATTATTTACATAACTTTCGACAAGATTTACTTACTCCGTTTTTAGGACAAACTGCATATCAAGGAAAATTCAGTACGGGAAAAACTTGTTTTGTACCTTTTTTTACTAGAGGTTTTAGTCGTTGGACATTTACTCAACAAAATATTTACGCCCAATCTCTCGACGGGTTAACTAGAGATAGTCAAAGAGATACTCCCGCAGTATGGATTGTCATAGAACAACTATCATTATTACCTGCAATCGAACCTAAGCGATTAATTCAATTAGCCAGTATAAAAAATCCCCAAGAAGCTATTCGAGATCGGGCTTTAAGGGCTTTATCCCAATTAGATAGCGGACAAGGCGTACCAGTTTTATTATCGGCTTTAGATGATGCACGCGCCAGAATTGCTATTTATGCTTTACGTACTTGTCTGATGGAAATGCCTGTAGATAATGCAGTGTCGATTCTGAAAAATGCTTCTGGGGAAAAAATTACCGTCGCTAAAGAAATTATTCGTTTATTGGGAGATTTATCTTCAGATACAGCCTATCAAGAATTATTAGCTTGGAACGAAAGAGATTTACATCGCGATGTCAAAATAGCTTTACTCAGAGCTTTATGGGAACATTTAGAAAAAGAATCAACTTGGGCAATTTTAGAACAAGCTGCTACCCATCCCGATGAAGCAGTAGGGACAATGGTAGGTAGAACACCAGGAGATCGCTTATCAGTTGCAGCACAAACTAAATTAATCTCTCTGTTAGTAACCCTCTTAAAACGCCCCGAACCTACTTTACGCTTAACTATTTTACAACGTTGTTATCAGTTACCTGTAAAAGATACCCAACGAGCTTTATTACCACAATTATTAAAGTCTTTAAATTCTACTTACCCAGATGAAGTTACTGCTGCTGCGAATGCCGTGTTTACTACCTACAGAGATACAGAAGTAATCGCCGAAACAATTACAAGTATTATCCCCAATCGCCGTAATTTGAATATTGCGATCGCAACTTTACAAAACAAATTATCTTATTACACTCAAGAATTTTTTCCCATCGTTAAAGGGATTTTATCCGTACTGGCAATCGATCCTCTCACTGTTGTTATACAAATAAAATTAGCAGTGGTTACTCTTTCTTGGAATGAATTGGCACAATTTTTTATCGATTTGAATAATAAGCAACAATTACATCCTGATGCTTTAGTTACCGCTGTTAGAAGCATTGAAAGTATTTATCAACGCCAAGATATTGCTGAAATAATTAATTTAGAAACAACTTTAGCAGCAAGTGAAGATGAAAAGTTACGCCGTATCGCTTTAGCTGCTTTAATAGCACAAACTAATTCCCATCTGGGTTGGGATCGAGACAGAGTAGACAGGTTAATAAAATACCGCCAGGATAGATCTATTTTAGTTGCTGCTGCGGCGCAGTTTACTTTCCCACCAGATAAAATTATTGCCGATGTTTAATTTTGGAATATCTAAAAAGTACTACAACTTGTCGTAATATCAAATGTGTTACACAAACAATTGTCCATTGAAGATCGCCTTTGAGTTTGTACCCCCAAATAGATTAAAGTGATAAGTTGCTAGGTTCGATCACCCAAAAGGAATGAGAAGCGCGATCGCTATGTCTGCTGTAACTACTGCACCGAAAAATTTAAACTTTCCCCTGACTGCTATTGTGGGACAAGAAACTATTAAACTGGCTTTATTACTCGCTGCTGTCGATCCAGAATTAGGCGGTGTGGCGATCGCGGGAAGGAGGGGGACGGCTAAATCGGTGATGGCGCGGGCGATATATAGTTTGTTACCGCCCATTGAAATTATTAAAGGTTCTTTATACAATTGCGATCCTGCTAACCCCAGTCAATGGGATGACGACACTATTACTAAATACGGTGAGACAAATTTAGAAGATATTCCCACCCAAATTATTCCTGCACCCTTTGTACAGATTCCCTTGGGGGTAACGGAAGATAGATTATTGGGTTCGGTAGATGTAGAAGAATCGGTTAAAAGAGGCGAACCAGTATTCCAGCCGGGGTTACTGGCCCAAGCACATCGCGGGGTATTGTATATCGATGAGATTAATTTATTAGACGACCAAATTGCTAATCAGCTACTTACGGTTTTAACTGATGGGCGGAATATTATCGAACGGGAAGGAATTAGTTTTCAACATCCCTGTAAACCGATTTTAATTGCCACTTACAATCCTGAAGAAGGAGTATTAAGAGAACATCTTTTAGACCGTATTGCGATCGCGCTGTCCGCAGACGGGATATTATCTTTAGAACAACGGGTAGAAGCAGTTAACCAGGTAATTAGTTACGCCAATTCTCCTCAAGAATTTATCAAGCAATATGAAGAAGATATCGATTCTGTCAAAACCGATATCATTCTGGCGCGGGAATATCTCAAAGAAGTAAAAATTACCCACGATCAAGTTTTATATTTAGTCCAAGAAGCGGTTAGAGGTACGGTAGAAGGACATCGGGCTGAATTATTTGCAGTGAGAGTGGCTAAAGCTTGCGCCGCCTTAGATGGTAGGGAGAATGTCATCGCCGATGACTTACGTAAAGCAGTGGAATTGGTAATTGTTCCCCGCGCTACCACTATTGAAACCCCTCCCGAAGACGCACCACAACCACCCCCACCACCACCCCAGCAACAACAACCTGAAGATGATTCCGAACCTGATAACGAGGAAGAGGAACCCGAAGAAGAACAAGAGGAAGATAAAGAACAGGAACCTCCTGCTATTCCCGATGAATTTGTCTTTGATATCGAAGGAGTAGTTTTAGACCCCAGCGTGCTAACTTTTGCTCAAACCATGCAGCGTCAGGGTAAATCTGGGGCGCGTAATCTCATTTTCTCTGAAGATCGCGGGCGTTATATTAAGCCGATGATTCCCAAGGGGAAAGTTAAAAGAATTGCCGTTGATGCTACCCTGCGGAGTGCTGCACCCTATCAAAAATCTCGTAGAGAACGCCACCCAGAACGCAAGGTAATCGTAGAACAAAGTGATCTCCGTTCCAAACGCATGGCGCGCAAAGCTGGTTCGTTAATTGTCTTTGTGGTAGATGCTTCTGGTTCGATGGCATTAAATAGGATGCAGTCGGCTAAAGGTGCAGTGATGCGTCTGTTAACTGAAGCTTATGAAAACCGTGATCAAATTTCCCTAATTTCCTTCCGTGGGGAACGTGCGGATGTTCTATTACCCCCTACTCGATCTATTACTATGGCGCGGGGGCGTTTGGAAACTCTCCCCTGTGGCGGCGGTTCTCCTTTATCCCACGGTTTAACCCAAGCGGTGAATGTGGGCATTAATGCTCAAATGTCGGGAGATATCGGACAAGTGGTAATTGTCGCCATTACCGATGGTCGGGGTAATATTTCTCTGTCTCGTTCCTTGGGTGAGCCGCCAGAAGAAGGAGAAAAACCAAATATTAAAGAGGAATTATTAGATATTGCTGGTAAAATTCGCGGTTTGGGTATGAAACTCCTGGTAATCGACACCGAAAGCCGTTTTGTTTCTACTGGTTTCGCTAAAGAAATAGCTAAACAAGCCGGCGGTACTTATTATCATTTACCCAAAGCTACAGATCGGGCGATCGCTGATATGGCAAGAGGCGCGATTTCTAAGATGTAATTAAACCCTGGCAATGAAAGTAAAGGAGATAATTAAGTTAATAGAAAAAGATGGTTGGTACTTAGTGAGAACTAGGGGAAGTCATCGTCAATATAAACATCAAATTAAAATGGGAATAGTGACAGTTCCAGGTAAATTAAGTGATGAACTTGCACCTGGAACTATGAATAGTATTCTTAAACAAGCAGGTTTAAAAAGATGAAATATTTAATTATTATTGAACCAACTAGTACTGGTTATTCTGCTTATTCTCCAGATTTAGACGGCTGCGTATCCACTGGTTCAACCCTAGAAGAAGTTACAGTTAATATGCAAGAAGCAATAGAATTTCATTTAGAAGGATTGAAATTAGAAGGTTATGATATTCCTGAAGCAAAAAGTACTTCAACTTATATCGAAGCTTTGGTTTAGCAAACCTCATCTTGTATCATTTACCCAAAGCCACAGATCAGGCGATCGCTCTTTATGGCAAGAGGCGCGATTTCTAATATGTAATTAAACCTGGCAATGAAAGTAAAGGAGATAATTAACTTACAAAAAATTAAAATTAAGTGTTTAATTAATATAATTGTAGTTTTAAAGATTTTTTAAACTAACTCAACGCGATCGTAAAGTTCATCTAAACTAATTTCAAATTCAAAAGAATCAAACATAATTTTATCCTCTTTTTCTGAATATTCGGACAATACCCATTGATTAGCCTTATTTTTAGTAAATTTCTCTACTTGCATCGCTGTTTGACTTACTAAAAGATATTCTTTAAAACTGGGAATAGTACGGTACATTCTGAATTTATCACCGCGATCATATTTTTCTGTAGAATCAGATAAAATTTCTGCGATCGCCAGAGGATTAATAATTGTGTCTTGTCTATTTTCAGGGAACACTAACGGAGTTTGAATCACCATCACATCAGGATAAGTATACAAGTGGCAATCGGGAATCCATAACCTTAAATCACTCATAAAAACTCGGTACGGTTTTTTTCTTAAGTTGTAATTAATTGCGCTAGTTAAATTAATTGCCAACTGATTGTGATTAGGTTTTCCACCTGCCATTGGTAATATTTGACCATCAAGATATTCGCTTCTGTATTCAGCAACAGTTTCTAGTTCTAAATATTCTTCTGGAGAATAATAGGTTTTAGTGGGAACTTGCATTATCTTATTCATGAAGATGAATCTATTATAGACAAGCTGAGAATTGACAAACTATAGTTAAATTAAAAATAACTCTGATTTAATGTTGAAATTGTATTCTAATTAGGTTCATTTAATTCTCTTGGTTTCCATATCTGATGTTTTTGCAGGAAACTACTGGAATTTTTCAAGGAGAACTTAATGAGTACTGCATCTACACAGTCTTTACCACATCAACAAGTCGGTAAAAGTAAAAACTTTTTTAACTGGCTAACTGTCCTGGCTCTAATTTATTTACTAATTGTCGCTGTTGGAGTTATTGGTTCGGGTTTTAAAGCAGCCGTAGGAGAGCAAGCAGAAGAGCTTTTTGCTTTTGCTACTAATCCATTTTTGGGACTGATTGTGGGAATTGTAGCCACAGCACTAATTCAGTCATCAAGTACTACTACTTCTATTATTGTTGGTTTAGTAGCAGGAGGATTACCCGTCATTGCAGCAGTTCCCATGATTATGGGAGCTAATATCGGTACGTCAGTTACCAACACTTTGGTTAGTATTGGTCATATTGGTGATAAAGCCGAATTTAGGAGGGCTTTTTCAGCAGCAACTGTTCTGGATATGTTCAACGTGCTAGCAGTAATCCTCTTTTTGCCTATAGAAATTTTATTTCATCCTCTAGAACGCTTCAGCCTAGCTCTTGCTAATATCTTTTTGGGTGATGCCTCCTTCAGCATGAAAAATGCTAACTTCATTGGCGCAATGACTAAACCTGCTGGGAATTTGATTGCTAGCAGTACTGGATTTTTACCTGACCCTTTCAGTGGAATTGCTCAGATTTTACTTGGTATCGCTTTAATTTTTGTCTCTATTTACTTTGTTGGCAAACTTTTAAAGCGGTTGATGGTTGGTCGTGCTAAGGATATCTTACATACAGCTATTGGTAGAGGCCCTATTGCTGGAATTTTAGCTGGTGTATTTATTACTATTTTGGTGCAATCATCTTCGACTACTACCAGTTTAATGGTTCCTCTGGCAGGTGCAGGAATTTTTGGTTTGGCTGAGATTTATCCTTTCACTTTAGGGGCAAACGTGGGGACTTGTGTCACTGCCCTGTTGGCTGCAACTTCTACTTCTGGGCCAGAAGCACTTCCTGCTTTAGAAATTGCTTTTGTGCATTTATTTTTTAATTTATTAGGGGTTTTAATTATTTTTGGTGTTCCCTTTTTGTCTAGACTGCCTGTGATGGGTGCTGAAAGTTTAGCATTTGCAGCTAGCGAACATAAACTTGTGGCATTTGCTTATATCATTGGTCTGTTTTTTGTTCTTCCCGCAGTTTTCTTAGGGCTTTCTTTGGTAGTTTAAAGCAAAAGTTAAAAGTTTAGCAGTCAAACTTAGTTTTGGTAACGATTCTGACTTTTAAAATCGTGCAAATTAAATGTAAAACACTTTAAATCTTTCCCAAGGAAAATTATGAATGAAAAACTACAATACCTGAAAAAATTAGAAGCTCAAATTCAGGAAGCTCAAGCTGTATTAATTGAGCTAAAAGCAGACCGCACTAAGGTTAAACAAGAGCTACAACACGAAGAAATAGACCGTTTAGAAGAGCATCTAGCTAATGCTCAAATTCAAATGAAAGACCTAACAGAAGTAACTGAAGAAGCATGGTACGACCTAAAAGATTTGGTAGAAGAACTTCTTTCTAATCTCAGTAATAGTGTAAAAAAGCTGGTGAAAAAATGAAAACAACCTTCAAAATTGGAATAATTTTTGTTAGTGTTTTACTATTAATGATTAGTTTCTCAACCTTTGATCGAACATTATCTCAGACTAATTTAGCTGCTGAAACTCAGGCAATTAAAATTGATGGTTCTAGTACTGTCTATCCTATTTCTTTAGAAGCAACTAAACGTTATCAACGCCAAGATCGCAATGCACAGATGACCACAGAATTTTCTGGCTCAGGTGGTGGGTTTAGAAAGTTTTGTGCTGGAGAAACTGATCTTAACAATGCTTCTCGTCCTATCAACAGTGCAGAAATAGCAGATTGTGCAGCAACTGGAATTGAGTATATTGAAGTACCGATCGCCTATGATGCACTGACGATTGTGGTTCATCCTGACAATGACTGGGTAGATTCAATTACCGTAGAAGAATTGAAAAAACTTTGGAGTCCTGAAGCAGAAGGGCAAATTACTCAATGGAATCAGATTCGAGCAAATTGGCCTAATCGCCCTATTAAACTGTTCGGGCCTGGTCAAGATTCTGGAACTTTTGATTATTTTACTGAAGTAATTGTCGGCCAACCCGGTGTGAGTCGAACTGATTTTACTGATAGTGAAGATGACGACGAATTAGTTGAGGGAGTGCGTAACGATCCTGAAGCCCTTGGTTATTTTGGTATTGGTTACTATGTGCAGAATTGGGAAGAATTGAAAGCTGTTGCGGTTGATAGCGGTGAAGGGCCTGTTTATCCTACAGTAGATGCTTTGCGATCGGTACGATATAAACCATTATCTCGTCCACTTTTTCTTTATATCAATGCTGAATCTTTAGAAAACAAACCCACTTTACAATCTTTCGTAGAATACTATCTCCAAGATGTAAAAAATTGGGTTCCGTTTGTTGGCTACATTCCCCTAAGCGATCGCGCTTATGCTCTTTCTTTAGAAAGGTTTCAGCAAAGGAAAATGGGCAGTTTATATCAAGGGCAATTACAGCCTGATATCGCACTCGAAGAGGCATTATAAAACTATCATCAAATAATCAGGAAAGAGATCACCTGATCAATTTAATTTTTTCTATTTGATGATCTTTCTGTTTAACTCCCCAAGCTGCAATTGTTTTATATAAGTAAAACTTTTGTAATTCTCAATTAATATACAAATTTTCTAAATTATGGTTAACAAAAGTTCAAATTTGGTTTTATAGCTTATTGAGAATAGCACCCTTAAACATCTGAAATTTGGTACTATGTTTTTAGGCGTTCGCCAGTTTAGATGCCAATATAATAAATAAGCTATAATAGAGAGTTATTGTTTTTCTGGAATAAATAGCGATCACAATTAAACAAAACCCTTGTTGAATGATACTTCTAAGGGATTGTAGTCTTGAAAAATCCCCCAATTGCTTATTGACTGTGTATATATATCCCTCTTGACAAAAAACCATTTTTGTGTTGCGACCAAAATCTACAAAATATCTTCTGAGAAAATTTTTTTACAATTGACAAATTTGCGATCGCACTGACCAGAGGAAGTTAAATTTAAAATTTCTCGATAAATGCCAGAGGATAGGACATATTTTCAGCAAAACCCAAGATATTGCGATCGCGGTGTTCGTATAGTAAATTTCCCTCTTGATCAAATAAAAACGTTCCGCCTCGTTGGGTTAAATAAGTCGAGTTGGGTACATAAGTCTTCCAATTACTTAACACCTCAGTCATATTGCGCAGGCGCAGGGTGGCTAATTCAAAAGGGCGTTGAAAGCCAGTGCCTCCTGCTAATTTAAACAATGAGCCTTTAACAGGAGGTAGTGGGGTATCGCGAATTATTTCTTCTGCGGCTATTAATTGGGGTGCAGTGCGATCGCCTGTGTAACCTCTCAAGACTTCTGATAGAGTACCAGGGCTAGCAATACCCGCACACATCAGCATCAGATTTAGCCAGGCATTTTGCCCTGTAGATAAGAAGGGAAATTTTATAGATAAACCCGAATAAAGTTTTAATTGACGGTGAATTGACCCATCGGGATCGACAAATAAATGTTCTGGAGGAAATCCTGTATATTCGCAAAATTTGATTCCCGAATTGCGATCGCCAATACCAATAGCTCTAACCGCAACACTTTTTTCTTGTAGTTTTGAAGCTTCTTTTTGCAGCCACCAGACATATTCGAGGCTGTCAAAATCTCCCAATTGAGGCAAGATAATTACTAGTATTTTTTTAGCCGATTGACAATTATCCAAAATAAGAGCGATCGCACCATCGTTGATTCTCAATTTCTTGGTTTGATTCAAAATCGAATAAACATCCATCTTCTATTAATAACTGATTACTATTTACTATTTACGCTACTATTCTGAATACAAAAACGATCTACAATTATCTGTTTGTTATTTATAATACAGAGAAACGATGGTCAATCTAAATCCTAGTGCTAGCTTTAGTTTAAAGATCGAATTAGAAATTCCCAATCGTCCTGGGGCATTAGCTTCCATCATGAGTACCATCGCTTCTTTTGGGGGCAGTTTTGGTGATATAACTTTGCTACAACGCAACCTAAAATTTACTCAAAGAGAATTAACTATCGATGCTGCCAGTAGCGAACAAGCCGATCTAATTGTTAATGCCATTAAAAATTTACCCAGTGTCAAGGTGATTAGTTATAGCGATCGCACGTTTGCTATCCATCAGGGAGGTAAAATTAGCATTGTCAGTAAACTACCCTTGCATTCTCAATCCGATTTGGCAATGGCTTACACTCCAGGAGTCGGGAGAATTTGTCGGGTGATCGCTGAAAACCCCGAACAAGTTTACTCATTAACAATTAAAAATAACACCGTAGCAGTAGTAACTGATGGTAGTGCAGTTTTGGGTTTGGGTAATTTAGGTGCAGGTGCAGCCTTGCCGGTTATGGAAGGCAAAGCCATGTTGTTTAAAGAATTTGCAGGAATTGATGCTTTTCCCATTGCCTTAGATACTCAAGATACTGAAGCGATTATCGACACAGTTAAACGAATTGCCCCCGTGTTTGGCGGCATCAATTTAGAAGATATTGCCGCACCTCGTTGTTTTGAAATTGAGGCAAGACTGAGAAAAGAATTAGATATCCCTGTATTTCATGACGACCA
Organism: Pleurocapsa sp.; assembly: GCA_050330335.1. Lineage (GTDB taxonomy): Bacteria > Cyanobacteriota > Cyanobacteriia > Cyanobacteriales > Xenococcaceae > Waterburya. Next base: position 10,585 of record JBHJNX010000144.1, read on the forward strand.
ACACGGTACGGCGATCGTAGTTTTAGCCGCACTATATAACGCCCTCAAGTTAGTAGGTAAAAATTTAGCAGAAATCAAAATTATTATTAATGGCGCGGGAGCAGCAGGAGTAGCGATCGCTAAATTACTCAAAAAAGCAGGGGCCAAGACAATTTGGCTGTGCGATTCTAAAGGAATTATTAACAAAGATCGACCCGATTTAAACCCTCAAAAACAGGAATTTGCAGTTAAAATGAGCGGTAATTTAGCCGATGCCTTAAATAAAGCCGATGTATTCTTGGGTGTAAGTGCGCCTGGAGTAGTAACTCCTGAAATGGTGGATTCCATGAATCAAGATGCTATCGTTTTCGCTATGGCTAATCCAATTCCTGAAATTCAGCCTGAATTAATCTATGATCGCGTTGCAGTAATGGCAACAGGACGTAGCGACTATCCCAATCAGATTAATAATGTGTTAGCCTTTCCTGGGGTTTTTCGCGGTGCATTAGATTGTCGAGCTTCGGCAATCACCACCAATATGTATCTCGAAGCAGCCAAAGCGATCGCTGCTTTAGTCGATACCCAAGATTTAGACCGCGAACACATCATCCCTTCTGTATTCGATTCTAGAGTAGCTTCGGCAGTAGCTAGTGCTGTCTGTCTGGCTGCTGAACAAGATGGAGTTGCTCACAATCACCAACATTAAATTCCACATAATCGCGATCTGATGATAGATGAAATTCCCGAAGCAATCAGAGAGAATATCGAGGTTAACAAATCTTCGCCTTCTTTACCTTTATTAGCTATTGGAGGCGTTTTCTGTATTGGCATCATTGGATTATTATCGGTATTCTGGTTTGCTATTTCTACTAAGTTACCCAAAAAGACCATCGTCGAATCGATTCCCCCGGTAACAACTAAACAACCCGAAACCCAACCCAAAATAACCACACAATCTCCACCAACTGCCCCAAAAACTGCTGAAAATAAAGTCGAGAATCTTTTAGGGCATTTACCTTATGAGGAAGCTCCAGAGTCAGAATTAACGGCAATTACGGCAGATGGTAGAATTCGGCTGCGTAAAGCGGCTGCGGCTAAATTTCAGCAAATGCAAGCGGACGCTAAAGCCGAAGGAGTAATTTTAACCGCAATTTCGGGGTTTCGCAGTGCTGAGGCACAAAATGACTTATTTTTCGGCATTAAAGAGCAAAGATTACAAGATGCCACCAAAAGAGCCGAAGTAAGCGCACCTCCAGGTTATAGCGAACACCATACGGGTTATGCCATAGATATTGGCGATGGGAAAGCCCCCTCCGCTAACGTCAATCCCGAATTTGAAAACACCGCAGCCTTTCGCTGGTTAGAAAAAAATGCTGCCCGATATAGCTTTGAGTTATCTTTTCCTCCTAATAATCCTCAAGGGGTTAGTTACGAACCCTGGCATTGGCGGTTTGTTGGCGATCGCCATAGTTTGGAAACTTTTTATAAAGTCAGAAATCTTAATACTTCTTCTAAAAATTAGATGGGTAATATTGACAAATTTTTTTCCTTGCAGTAGCTTTATTTTAAGACCATTCGGTCTTAAGTAAAAATTGTCATGTCAAAAGCAAAAGCCACCAAAGCGTACATTATCGAGCAAGCTGCACAGTTATTCAATCAAAAAGGTTATGCAGGCTCTTCGATTAACGACATTATGAAAGCTACAGGGTTACAAAAAGGAGGGATTTACAACCACTTTAAAAGTAAAGATGATATTGCAATCCAAGCTTTTGATTATGCTGTCAGTTTAGTTCGACAAAAAGTTTGGAATGCAGTCAAACTAGAAAAAAATGCTGTTTTTCGCTTACAAGCTTTAGTCCGAGTTCATTTAGATTATATTGATCATCCCCCTTTGGCAGGAGGATGCCCAATTTTAAATACAGCAATTGAGAGTGATGATGCTCATCCTCTATTACGCGAACGCTGTGCTGCGGCAATGAATTCTTGGCACAACTTGATAATTAATATCGTTGACAAAGGAATTAAAAAGCAAGAGATTAGGTCGGATACCGACCCCGAATTAGTAGCTAGCTTGATAATTTCGGCGATCGAAGGTGCAATTATGATGAGTAAGCTGGAGGGAGATGCTATTCATTTAGAGCGTGTGATTAGTAGCTTGAATGACTATATTGCCAGTCTAGCTGTTGTTTGACCTATGTTTTTTTGTCAATTTAAAGACTGTTCGGTTTGTATGAGTTAACAACTTTACAGATTACAGAATACAGTTTATTCCCTATTCTAAGAGTGCATAGCACTATATATTTATGTTGCAATTTTACTATCATCCCCTGTCCCCTTTCGCCCGTCGGGTCTGGATAACATTACTAGAAAAACAGCTTAATTTTGAACCAATTATTGTTAATTTAGAGAGAGGAGAACAATTAAAACCAAAATTTTTACAACTCAATCCCTTTCGCCGCATACCATTAGTAGTTGATGGCAAATTTCAAATTATTGAATCTCTGGCGATTATGGATTATTTAGAAGTAAAATATCCTGAAAATCCTCTATTGCCAGGTAATCCCGAACTATTAGCTAAAGTAAAAATGGCGCAATCAATAACCAATCATGAGTTAGGTTCGCCAGTTATTTCTTTAATCTTTAATGATACCGACTCAATAAAAATAGCTAAAGCCAAACGAAAATTAAATAGAATCTGCAAATTTTTGTCTGAACTTTTAGATGAAGCAGCTTATTTTGGTGGCGATCGCCTTAGTTTGGGAGATATTGTTGCGGGAAATGGTTTAATTTTAATTAATAAGTTAGGTTTTAATTTTGAGAATTTTCCCAAGATTGATCGCTATTGTCAACGTTTGATGAAACGGGAAGCTTGGCAGACAACTCAGCCTAGTAGCCAACAAATTGAAGTTTGGAAAACAGTTGCTAGAACTTTAATTAAGAAAAATCAATCTTAACTTAATAGCTTTGAGTTATCTTTTCCTCCTAATAATCCTCAAGGTGTTAGTTACGAACCCTGGCATTGGCGATTTGTCGGCGATCGCCATAGTTTGGAAACTTTTTATAAAGTGAGAAATCTTAATAATTTAGATAAATAACTAGATTAGGAAAAAATAGCGCAGCTTGGCTTAATTACACTGCGCTAATACTTAGAAATATAAAACTTCCATTTGGTAATTGTCGGGAGCAGGTTCGATTTGCCATATTAAACTTTCTCCAGTTTCTAAATCTACTTCTAAATCCAATTGTTCTACGGGTGCGGTAGCAACGTCTTCATTACCTTCAAAAGCTTGCAAATCTTCAGTGAGCAACCTGAGTTTAAAACCAGTAGGAATCATGCCTCCTAAAGCCAGACTGCGTAATTCAAACCGCCATGCACCTTCTTCTCCCACTAGGGGGATAATTTTTAATTCGTATGGTTGGTTGGCAATGGTTAGTTGTTTAGCCAACGCTACTGGGGGTGGTAGTTCGATTACAGCTTCGCTTCTGGCACCAACAGTACTGGGTTGAAATTGAACTTGTCGCCAGCCGAATTCTTCAGCTAGATTAGATGCTCCTGTTTGCAACCATTGTAACACTGAAACTCTGGAAGCTACACCACGACGACGAGAGGCTAAATTTTTACACCAAGTGGGATTTTTAATTAAAGCTGCCCACATAGTAAAGGGGATAGCCAATCTGGGAAGTAATTGTGTTTTATCTCCCAAACGTTGAATTAAATTATCGGCTTGTGCGGGAGTAATTGCAGCTATGGGTTCGATGGCAACTTGAGTTACTTCATCGGGACATAATTCTCTAGCTACCCAAAGAACATCTAAATCGGTAACAAGATCGTCTTCTGCTAAAGTGTAAGTGCGATCGCCATGACTGAATGTACCTTCACTTTTGAGTTGTTTATGAGTGGCATAACCCCAAATTCTGAGATAACCGGCATCGACATTAATTTGAACTGCCAGATAGTAATCAGCCGCCCATTCGGGGATGTCGATCCATTCTTGGGGAACTCTTAATTCGCTGGTATCTTCGGCTTCTGAAGGAATTAAAACCAGTTTAGTGTTATCTGCTAGAGCGATCGCTGTACCGTTGACTACTTCCCAAATATTAGCTCTAGTAGCGCGATCAAATTGAACTTTTGCACCTGCATCTTCTTCTTCTTTTAACCAAGGAAGAAAGACATTTAAAGCAACTTGATTGAGATAAGTCTGCCAACGGCTACTGGGGGTAGCGGCAGTTTGACTTTGATTCCAAGCTGTTTCTAGGATAGTTTCGTTCAATTCGAGAACTAATTGAGCGGGGTTAAATAAAGTGTAGTTGGTGGTAGTCATCGGTGGCACTCCTGTTGATTATTATTTTAATTATCGGTTGCTGGGATTGTAGTAACCAGCTAACCATTCTTCTAATAATGAGCTTATGCCATTGAGTACGTCTGATGTTAGAGATATATGCATGGTTTCCTTACTCCACTGAGCCAGAGATTTGAGCAGAGATTTTCTGACTCTAGATAATTTACGGGAAACGTTATATTGTTGCGTGTCTAATTCCTTGGCTATATCGGCTTGTTTGAGTTCTTGAGCATAATATAGTTCTAAAAGTTTTTGGTCTTCTGAATTTAAAGCTTGAATGGTATTAGTTAAAAATTGATTGATATCTGTTTGTTGTTGTGTGCGCTGTTGGGCTTCTTCAGAAATAATCATTTCTGTTAGTAGAGAATCATCCACTTCTCCTACTAAATTGTCGGCTATTTCTCCCGAATCGTATCCCGGTTTAGGTCGATTAATGGAAGTTACATTGGGAAACAAATAAGCACGAGCCGCTTTAACACAAACTAACATCGCTTTTTCTAAACCTTCTGGGGTTGCCTGTCCCCCAGGGGAGGATAATTGACTCGATCGCTCTTGGTTATAGAGTTTGGCGATCGCCAACCAAGTTTCTCGTTCTGGTTTGGGTAATTTACGGGTAGAAGTGGCTCTTTCAGGTATGTAAATTGTTTTGAGACAGTTCCAAGCTAAAATATATTTTTCGATTAAATCTTCGGCTAGTCCTCCATTAATTAGAGCTTCTGTCAATCTTTTCTGACTTAATTTGCGTAACAGCGACCAATCAGAGCAAATATCGATTTCTTTTTTTTGTCTTAGTAGTTCCCGAATCAGATTGCTAAAAGTGATACTGGCATAACTTTTAAGGTTATATCCCTTTTCATTATCGAATCCTTTGAGAACCTTATCAATTCCTGCGATCGCTACTTGGAAACAATCAGCGACTCCATATTGACTACTATTAAATCCAGAAATAGTTTTATGTGCCGACCAAAAACAGACTTCTTGTAAATAAGCAGCTAAATGATTTTTCGCCAAACCTTGAGGTTGTTCTTGCCAAATTTTGTGCCAGTATAAAGCCCAAAAGTTCTCGGCGTTGGTTTGAGATATTTTAGCCACACATTGCATCATACTGCGGCGCAGACGAGAATCTGTCGCCCAGTTTTTAAAGCGATCGTAATCGAATTGAATAAAAGTTGAAAACGTTTGAACTATATCTTGGCGAGGAAGCATTAACCGACAGACCAAATAAAATAGATATTAGTTGATAATAGTAACTCTATCGTAAAGAAGCCTTCGAGCTATGTTTAATGTTTAATGTTCAATGTAATAATCTTTGTTGAAATTGTTTGGCTTGTCTGGGGTCTTTAATTGTGCCGACTAGGGCATTAACTAAAGCTTGAGTAGTTTTTGGAGCTTGTTGAATTAAAATTTCATCTATCACAGAGTCGGCTGGCGTACCGATAAAGTATTCTAGTTCCTGACGGCAGCGTTTGACAAAATCTGGTTTTAAAGCAGTTGTTTGCAAGCGAGCGGTATCTTTAGGAAAGGAAGTAGGATTACCAAGACCTACATTACTGACAATCATGGTTTCATCCATTGGTTGGGTAGGCTGAGAACCAAGAGAAACCTCTGATGGGGGTTGTAGGCTGTTAAAATCCACTAACCTAGTGCCAGTAGAAGAAGTATAAAACTTGTCTTCAGAGTGCGGGGGTTTGTTAGATTTGTTAGGAGCAAATGATTGAGGAGAAGAACTTACATTACTAATAATCATGGTTTCTTCTTGCAGTAGTGGTTTTGGTGTTTTCACTTCCTCGTTACCAGAGGCTACTGGATAAATTAAGGTTTCGCGATCGATAATATCTCTTTTAATAACTTCAAATACTTCTTTAGCTGACTGATAGCGGTTTTGGGGTTGTTCCTCCACCATTTTATTAATAATTCTTTGAAAAACTTTACTAGTTCGACTGTACTGTTCCCACTGCCAAGATAGGGAAAAGCGGTCTAATAAGTGCGCGGGGTCTTTAGCAGTTAACAAAACTAGAGCAGTAACTCCCAAGCCATAGAGATCACTACTAGGAGAACATACTCCCATGGCGATCTGTTCGCGGGGAGCATAACCAATTTTACCCACAAAAGATACCTGACCGATATAAGAATCGGGATTCAAACTACTATTACTATTGGTCAGCTTACCCACGCCAAAATCAATTAATACTGGAGTTTTTTTACCCAAGGGCTGCATGATATTATCGGGAGAAATATCGCGATGCAAAATATTATTTTGATGTAAATATTCTAAAATTGGTAATAAATCTAGCAACCATCTAATTACTTCTGATTCTTGAAAAGCTCGATTTTGAAGTTTTTTACGTTCTTGTAACAGAGTAGAATAGGTTTTACCCTGAATGTATTCTTGCGCCAGAAATAAACGTTCTTGTTCGGTGAAACAAGCTAAAAATTTAGGAATTTGAGGATGACTTATTTTGTATAGTATTTTGGCTTCTCTTTGAAACAGTTCGCGAGATTTTTTCAGATCATATTGCCCCGAACCATAAGGAGCAAATTCTTTAATTACACAGGGTTCATCAAACCGATGAGTATCAAAAGCTAAATAAGTTCTACCCAATCCACCTTGTCCCAGAATTTTTTTAATTAAATAACGATTTTTGACAATTGTATTGAGAGGAATCGACGCTGAATTGGTTGTTGGATCATATGTAGACATCCGCTGGGGTTACTCCTGTCGGTCTAAAAATAATTTAACTTAATAGTTAATTGAGAACTACATTTCAAATCTAAAGATTTTCCAAGTGAACCTAGATTGATCCAATTCATAGTTAGGCTTGATTTTTGCCTGAGTGACTCGGTATTTTGACTGAAACTCGTAAGTCTTATATTAACAATTAGAGGACTGGCAACCGTATAATCTGTTAAATGCTAAATATAAAATCAAAATTAGACTTAACCATTAAACAAACTGATTTTAAAGCTAATGACTGGTAGTTATTCAGAGCCAACAGTTTTTAATACCGAACCCTATATTGAATTAGATAACCAAGGACAAACCGAGATGTTTAAGCTTATGGGTAAAGCTAGTACTCTCGGTCGCGATCCTGAATGGGCAAATCTGCAAGTACCGCAAACTTGGACAGTTATTTCGAGAAAACAAGCCGTTATCGTCCAGGACGGTAACGATTATCGTATTTTTGACGGCGATCGCGCCAATCCCAGTGGTAATGGTATTTTTCTCAACCAAGCTCGGATCAATCTTACTGAAGGATACCTGCTCAAAAATGGCGAGCAACTACATATCGGTCAAGATCCACGCTATCGAATTATTTTAACCTATCGTAATCCCAAAAGTAGTACGATGACTATGCCCAGTCAGCGACGCTTAGATTTAAAAGGGATTCAAACTTGGCCTGTAGAATTAGGGCGATCGCCTCATCCTCATAATCGTTCGGCTTTACAATTAGATGCACCTACGGTGTCTCGGCTTCATGCTACCATCAATCCCGACGGACAGGGCAGACATATCTTACAAGACCGCAGCACTAATGGTACTTTTGTCAATAATACTCGTTTGGAGAAACGCCATTTACTCAATCGCGGCGATACCATTCAGATCGGGCCTTATCTCTTACTTTATACGGGAGACGCTTTAGAATTAACTAACGCTAATAATCAAATTCGCCTTGATGCTCATAAGCTAGTCCGCAAGGTAACGGATAAAAAAGGCCAAGAAAAAGTCATTCTCAATGATGTGTCTTTAGTGTTAGAACCTGGTCAATTAGTGGCTTTAGTAGGTGGTAGTGGGGCAGGAAAATCTACGTTAATGAAATCTTTATTAGGTATTTCTCCTACTTCTTCGGGTGATGTGTATCTCAATGGGGATAATCTCCGCAAAAACTGGGCAGTCTATCGTTCTCAGGTGGGTTACGTACCTCAAGATGATATCATCCATCAAGAATTAACCGTAGCCGAGGTTTTAGAATACGCTTGTAAACTGCGGTTACCTCCCGATACAGATATTAACGAAGTTATTACTAATACTTTAGAACAAATCAAATTATCTCACGTTCGCAATACTCTCGTAGCTAAATTGAGTGGTGGACAGCGCAAACGGGTTAGTATCGGTGTGGAATTACTTGCCGATCCCAAACTATTTTTCTTAGACGAACCTACTTCTGGTTTAGACCCTGGCTTAGATAAAGAAATGATGGAACTGCTCAGAGAACAAGCAGACAGAGGTAGAACGATCGCCTTGGTAACTCATGCCACTGGAAATATTGAAGTTTGCGATCGCATTGCTTTTATGGGATTAGGGGGCAGTCTCTGTTATTATGGACCTCCTAAAGAAGCTCTCAAGTTTTTTGAAATGCCTTCTGATGATTTTAAATATTTTGCTGATATATATATTGAATTAAATCAAGGTAAAACTGAAACAGCAATTTTAGAACGGGTACATAAGTGGTCGAATAAATATGCTTATTCCCCCCAATATAAAGCTTATATTCAAAATACTCTCAGTCCCGGTCAAGAAGAGCGACAGGCAACCGATAGTTCGATTAAAACAGGAATTTCTCCCCTAGCACAATTATCTTTGTTGTCTCAACGCTATTGGAAATTAGTCAATCGCGATCGCAACAGTTTAATTTTGACTTTACTATCAGGCCCAATTACCATTGTTTTAACTGGGTTACCCTTGCGTGACGAACAACCCCTCAGTGTTGTAGATAACCCTGGTTTGACTCAGGCATCTCTGGCATTACGCCTGTTGTTTATTTTTAGTTCCATCGCTATTTGGATGGGGTTATCTAATTCAATTCGAGAAATTGTCAAAGAATCGGCGATATATTTCCGCGAACGCTTACTTAATTTGGGTTTGCTGCCCTATTTTAGTTCTAAGCTCTTAATTCGTGGCGCACTAGCTATCGCTCAAACAATTTTAATTACTCTGGTGGTGATGTTGGTATTTGACGCTCCAGAGTCAGAATTGATTCCTTGGCCAGTTGGTTTTGCCATTACTACCTTTTTAACTCTTTTAGCCAGTACCGCTTTGAGTTTGATGTTGTCGGCATTAGTTAAAACTGAAAATGAAGGTAATGGTATCTTACCTTTAGTAATGATTCCCCAGATTATTTTTTCAGGGGTATTATTTAATTTAGAAGGTTGGTCGAGTAAACTTTCATGGTTAATGTTGAGCCGTTGGTCAATTGGAGCTTATGGCTCTTTAGCAGATGTTAATGCTATGGCACCTTCTACCAGCCCAGTTTTAACGGCGGAGATGTTAGAAGAAATCTTTAAAACTACTCCTGTATATGATGCGACTTGGAGTAATTTAAGCTTAAATTGGGGAATTTTGCTGCTTCATACTTTGACATACACTTTAGTAGCTTTAATTGTACAGCGTCGTAAAGATATTTTTTAGTTAATGCTGAACTTTGGGGAAATATTAGTTAAGCTAAAAAATTTTCGTCAAGACATTCTGTTAAATGATTTTGCGATCGCGCAGCGCCAGCCTTTGGCTGATCGCAATTCCGGCAACACCACGCCATTCAATTCAATCCAGCGATTCAAATCGCTTCCCTATACAAAAGTCCTTTAAATTTGTTAGTACTTTTGTATCGGAAAGTTCAGTTTTATACTTGTTGCAACGATTGCAGATGATCTGATTGAGATTGAGTTGGTTGAGATTGATATTTAATTAAATCTGCTAGTTCTTGTAGCTGATTGATAGCTTCGGCCCCTTCTAATTTCATCAATTCTCGGTCATCTCGCATTTCAGTCCAGGTAATGCCATAGTCAGAAACTAAAAAACGAATGAGATGTTCGCCTCCCAAGCTAACCATGAAAGAAGCACTATTCAGTTCTCCTCCACAGGTATAACAAGAGGCTAAATAGCCCTGATTTTCTAGCGCGATCGCTAGAGCTTGAAGAGTCATCACCAAATCGCGAACGAATTGACGGTGCTGTTGTGCGAGTCTGATAAACACTATTTTCCTCCTAACACCATTTACATATTGTAGACGGTTTTTAAATTTTTTTAAGGTTTTTTTAAGAGTTACTCGTAAATTTCCAATATGGGGCATGGGCCATGGGGCATAGGGAATCACTAAATGTATACAAAATAATTATGGCGATAGTACTCAGAACCCTTGATTTGATGTTGGGCATCATTTAATAAGATATATCTTATTAGTAACAAATACTCAGTGATTTCGGTTGAATAGGGTAATCTTAATCTTGCCTCAAATCGATCGCCCAAAGTTATCTTAACCAGCTTCGAGAGTGATAAATGTTGTTTAGAATGCAAAAATATTCAAAGCTGTAGCAAAAAATACTATGAAAAAAATCTTGATAATCGTTATTATGGCGATCGCTATTTGGAGTAGTGCTAATTTTCCTGCGATCGCCGTAGATACTAGTAATAATGCCAAAATTTTCCAAGCCAACTGTGCTGGCTGTCACCTTGGAGGAGGTAATATCATCAGACGAGGTAAAAACCTCAAATCTAGAGCCTTACAAAAAAACCAAATGGATAATTTAGCGGCAATTACCCAGCTAGTAACCAACGGTAAAAATAATATGCCCGCCTATGGCGATCGCTTAACTCCAGAAGAAATTGCAGCCGTATCCCAATATGTCTTAGAACAAGCTGCAACTGGTTGGAAGTA
>JBHJNX010000145.1:0-13738 GCA_050330335.1 Pleurocapsa sp.
GTCACATTAAATTTTGAGATAGTTTTTCAGCAAAGAATTAAATATTATGCCAGAAATTTCTATATGGATAATTGAAAAAAAAATCGGTATTTTTACTCACTATTTAGACTCTTCGAGTAAATTCCAACCAGGAATCGAAAAAGCCAAAAAATTTCCATCCTGGGAAATGGCCAAAATAATGGCTAGAGTTCATGGAGGATTAGTACGACAACTAGAGCCTAATGAATAAACAATTATCCTCAGTTTTTAGAAATAGATGAATTTGGATAAATTAATTTAAGGCGATCGCCTATGCCTTGTAAAATTTATCTGAATAACTTTTACAAACTATCATCGTTTTTTATCTGAAGACTGCGTGCTACTTCTATTAATAATTCATCAATATCGATTGGTTTATAAATTATACCATTAGCCCCAGCCGCGATCGCTTCTTTGATTCCAGTATATTTATCCGCTGTTACCAAAAAAACGGGAACTAATTGTAAACTTTTATCTTCTCGCAAGCGATGAATAACTTCATAACCATTCATTTGCGGCATCATCAGATCTACTAAAATCAAATCTGGCAGACATCCTTTGACTTTCTGAAGAGCTTCTCGACCACTATCAGCTAAACCTACCTTATAACCTTCACTCTCCAAGACAAATTGCATTAAATACAAATTATCGACCGAATCATCCACCACTAAAATGCATTCTTCTTTTTTATTGTGCAATACATTCATTTTCCCGATTTTTTTAGAATTATGTTATCTATTTTACCAAGTCATTAAATCGATCTATGTCTATCGAATGATATAGACTGAAATCATGGTTGACAAAGCTATTTTGAAGGCAGTTTAAACTATAGATAAAGCCTCAACAATAATTAATACATTTACAGTGCTTTATTATCTGTTATCCCATTGATTAGCTGCATCTTGAACTGCTTGTTCGACAGTCTTTTCATTTAACATGGCTGCTTGTAAATTTTCATAAATTGCTTTTTGTAACACCTGAACATCTTCCATTACCGGAATCAAAATCTCTGCATCTTGGAGTTGCATAGCACTAACTTTTCTGGCTTGTTCTACTGGTGTATTTGTTCCTTGTTGTTCGATGTCTTGAATATATTTTTCTACTGCTTCTTTAGTAGAAGGAAGTACGTTAGCTTCTTGAGCAAAAGCAATTTGATTTTCTGTATTAGTTACATAAAGAGCGTACTTTAAAGCTTCTTCCGATTTATTGCTATTGCGAGGAATAACTAAATTCATCACCGCTACATTTTTTTTACCAGTTTGACCGGTAATTTGAGGAGCAGCAGCAGAGTCTTTGGCTATGGTGGGAGCATTATTAGTAATAGTTTGTAAAAATTCTGCACCAGAGGCGAGTAAGGCAATTTCTCCAGCTTGATATAATTCAATTCCGTGTCGGTGTCCTTGAGTTAATACTTCTGGAGGTAATAGTTTTTGTTGATATAGATCGACCCAATATTGAAATGCAGCTATGCCAGCAAGATTGTTAAAAGCTGCTCGGCCATCTTTATCTACTAAATCTACACCCATTTGTACCAAAGATTCTAAAACTTCTGCCGAATCACTAGGTACGAAAGTTACAAAAAAAGCGTATTTCCCCGTCTTTGATTTAATTTGTTGCGCTACTTTGGCTAATTCTTGATAAGTTTTGGGGGGCTGAGAAATACCAGCTTCTTGTAAAAGCTTTTGATTATAAATTGTTATTCTAGTAGTTAAATACCAAGGTAAACCAAAGGTTGTTTTGCTGCAATTATTTTCCTGACAAACTTCAATACTACTAGCTTCCCACATTTGAGGCAAGTAAATATTTTTGATTTGAGGTTCAACTACTTCTTCTAAATTTAACCAAGCATTTTTGGTAGCTAACTGAGAAGCAAAGTTAGGATTTAAATTAACTACATCGGGTGCTGTTTTAGCAGAAATAGAAGTTAAAATTTTACTTTCCATCGCCGACCAAGGGATATCAACCCAACGTAATTTAGCTGTTGGATTATTAGTTTCAAAATTGCTATTTAATCGTTCAAAATATTGAGTAAAATTAGGCTTTAATTGCATCGTCCAAAATTCTATTTCTCCAGTATCAGTAGACGGAGATGGAGTGCAACTAGATAAACTACTAACTAGCAATCCAACTGATAGCCACCAACCAAACTTTTTTTTACTCAAAATACTTTTCATTGATTTCAACAGATAGAGAATATACACTCATTTAAACTTAGGGTTCAAAAAAATACCCCATAAGTGATTTTAACTAACCTCAGATATATAATCTGTGTATTTTCGGTACAACCACTTATCTTGAAAAATAATTTTAGCAGCTAAAATATCCTAGATAACTAGTCTAATGTCGAAAATAATCCAGTGCTTGTTTAACTTAGTTTTGGGTTTTTGACAAGTCTACAACTAGAACAAAATCAACATGAAAATTTACATTGTCCCGATTGACTATAAGTAAGCTATAACACTTTTAATAATTCCCCAAAAATATCTAGATGATTTTATCTAAAGTTTTTGAGTGGTCAGGGTCAAAACATCACAAAGGATTGAATTATGCTGGGAAAACTAACTGATATCTTTGTCAAAAAGTCAAATAGCATCGGTATTGAAATTAATCCTCAAAAAATTAATATTGCTCAAATAGCTAAACAGGGACAGCAGCATAAATTACTAAAAAATATTTCTGCTGATATTCCAGAAGGAGTATACGAAGATGGTGAAATTGTTGATGCTCTGACTTTAGCTGAACTGATTAAAGATACTCTCAAAGCTAACAACATCAAGAGTAAAAATGTTACTACGGCAGTGCCAATGCGCGAAGCAATAATTCGCGTTATTCCCGTTCCTGCTGAACTAGACGAACAAGAATTAAAAGATATGGTTTTAGTTCACGAAGCGGGGATGTATCTTCCCTATCCCAGAGAAGAAGTAGACCTAGATTATGTCAAGCTAGGTTATTTTATGGATGAAGACGGTATTGAAAAAGTTAATGTTCTATTAGTAGCAACTCGCAAAGAAGTTACAGACCTCTATCTAGAAATTTTTCAGCAAGCAGAACTCAAGTTAAATATTTTAGAAATTAATAGTTTTGCTTTAATTAGAACCATCAGAGAACAACTGCGTCAGTTCGGTTCAAAAGAAGCAGTAGTTTTAGTAGATATTGAGTTTGACAGTACAGAAATTGCCATTGTGGTCGAAGGAGTACCGCAGTTTTCTAGAACTGTACCCCTGGGGACTTTCCAAATGAGAACAGCATTCTCTCAAGCTATGGGTTTACCCCTGACTAACGAAACAGAAGTGCTTCAAGACATCGATCTGATCGGAGCATTTCAAGATGGTAACAGTGGTGAGGCTTCTCCCATGACACCAGGTATTTCAGCCGTACTCAAAATTTTAGGAGAACTCATCGAAGAATTGGGTCGTTCGATTAATTTCTATCTCAATCAAAGTGAAGATTTAGAAATCGCTCAATTGTTGTTAGCAGGGCCTGGAGCAGCGATCGGTAAAATAGATGAATTTTTTACCCAAAGATTGAATTTACCCGCCATGCAGGTAGATCCATTAGTCGCTCTGGCTCTAGAAACAAATCAAACCCTGACTTTAAACGAGCGTTCTGGGCTGGGAATTGTCTTGGGTTTGGGAATGCGAGGAGCTTAAGCCAATAGCTCAAATAATTCATATGTATTATTTTTCTGTCAATGTGAATCTATGTATAGCTTAGATATTAATTTTCTTAAAGACCGAGGCTTAGATCAAACTGCTGAAACCGCAGTCCAACAACAGAAAAGTCAATCGCCAGTTGCCGAAAAAATTCCGATCGCTTTAGGTGCGATCGCTTTGGTTTTATTTCCTGCATTTGCTTTTGGCTATCTTAAAAGTCTCGAAACTCAGACAGCAGCAATAGAAAAAGATATTCAACAGATGGAAGGAGAAATTAGCAGTCTGGGGAGTCAAAACACCAAGCTTGAGGAGATACAACAGCAAATTAATCAGGTAAAAGCTGAAACCAAAGGTTTGGTGGGGGTATTTGAAAAAATCAGACCTTGGGCAGCAATTTTACAGGAAGTGAGCGATCGCACTCCTCCGGGAATACAAGTTGATTCTATTCAACAAAGCGGTTCGGATAATACTATTGGCATTAATTTAGCAGGAATAGCTCGTAGTTATGAAGATATTAACGATTTTGTCTTGTTTTTAGAGCGATCGCCGTTTTTTGACAGTCAGAAGATCGTCCTTAACGGCGCTAGTCTGAGCGATTTAAGGGTTGCAATTGCCAACGAAGACCAAGTGCCAGAGAATTTCAGCCTAGAAGTTCCTCAAGGAGTTAAATATACTATTTCTGCTCAACTTAATAATCAACCTACTTCTAAATTAATTGAAGAAATTGAAAGAAAAGGTTCAGTAGGGGTAGTAACTCGACTAAAAACTTTAGAAACCCAAGGAGCGATCGTAAAATGACTTTTGCTGATGATTTTACCAAAAACCAATTAGCAGGAGAAAGGGATTATCCTTCTGCATTTGGTATTACTTTTACACCATTAATTATCGGAGTCTCTCTTGCAGTTATTGGTATAGTTGGAGCGGGGTATATATTTTTAAATATGGTAAAACCCGTACAAGAAAAATATCAAGAAGTCAAAACCAAACAACAAGAAATACAAGGTCAGTTAGATAAAATCAAATCGGGAGATTTTGAGCTAAAATTGGCTCGACTTGAATCAGAGTTTGCTGCCCAAAAAGTAACTAAATCTCGTGTCTTAGCAATGTTCACTAATGAAAAAGATTTAGACACTTTGCTAATAGATATTAATAGTTTTATTACAGCCAATCAGGGAGAATTAATTCAGTATCAACCGGATAGTAATCCTAGTACTATTCAAGATAGTTCTTTGGGCTCAGAAGTACAAGGTAAACTCAAACGTCAAGGAATTGCTTTGACTATTGAAGGTACTTTCAATCAAACTAAAGCTATAGTTAAAGATTTAGAAAGATTACAACCATTATTAATGATTAACAATATTGGTTTTACAGTTAGTCAAGAACCAACGGCAATTTTAACTAGTTTAACTAGTAGTAATAGCGAACTCGTACCCAACTCTGAAGCCAAACTAAAAACTCAAATTCAACTCAATGCTATTCTCCCCTTGAGCCAAAAAGAGCTAGAACAAGCTCAACAAGCAGCAGAAGAAGCAGAAGAAACAGAAAACAAGTCGAACAAATAAGCTTATCTCTAAAAATATATTTGTTAACAGTATTAGGTTGAGGATTAAACTGTGAATAATTATTGCGATCGCTTGGGATTTTTAGCAGGATTGACAGTGATGATGTTAGCGTCACAAACTGCCGTAGCTGCCGAAAACAAAATTATTGATATTCAGTTAGATAAACAGCAAAATGAAATTGAATTAAAACTCAATAATGAAATTACTTCTGACAGTAATTCTTCTTTCTTTACTCTGCATCACGGCAATACTATTGAAGCTAATCTCTTAAACACTAAATTAGATTTACCTGAAGGAAATAGTTATCGTCAAGAACAACCCTTTAAAGGAGTTGAAGCTATTGAAATCCATCAAATAGATGGAGAACATACTCAAATTGTTATTTCTACAGAATCAGAGATTACTCTTGAAGATTTTATCCAACAGAATGGCCAAGAAATTATTCTCAGTTTAGCTCCAGAAGCAAAATTATCAGTAGACCTCAAACAAATTGGCAAACAGGCAATTGAAAATCTGAAAAATACTTATAAGTCGGCTTTCAATAGCCAACAAACCAAAGGAGAAGCCAAATCAGAAGTCAACAGTAAAGAAAACTCAGAAGTTGTAATTAGTAACTCCGACAATTCCAATATTTTAGTTCCCAACCCCGAAATTGTGGTGAGTGAAAACGCCAATAAAATTCAAGAAAGCTTGCAAGCATCATCACCACCTCCAGCTAATTTACCGCGAGCCGTAGCACCGCCAGTGGGAGATATGGCAGTTTCTAATATCAACTCTACACCCGATACCGTCGATTTAGGTTCTGGCGCGATCGTTCCCCGTTTAGTACTGCGAGATGCACCAGTCAGAGAAGTCTTATCTTTACTCGCTCGTTCTGCTGGTTTGAATATTGTTTTTACCGTCGAACCACAAGAAGTTAGGGAAGATGCAGCTACAACAGAGCCTACAGTTTCTCTAGACCTAGAAAATCAACCCGTACAAGAAGTTTTTAACTCAGTATTATTAGTTTCTGGTTTAAACGCCAACCGCAAAGGTAATATTATTTATGTCGGTAAAAAACTTCCCGCCCAAGCTCGTAATTTAGTCAGCCGCACCCTACGTCTAAATCAAGTAACTGCGGAAAATGCCGCATTGTATCTCGCCAGTCAGGGAGCAAAAGGTAAAAGACTGACAACAGAAGTTGAAGAAACTGTAGATCCTGACACTGGAAGAGTTACCCAAAGAGTAGAAACCGCTCCCGAATTAAGCGACCTAGATGGCGGTGCGGAAGATGAAAACGGTACAGAAGCTTTGTTGCTCAGAGGACTTCAGGTAGCTACCGATAGTCGCCTCAACGCCATTACCTTAGTAGGCGAACCCCGCAAAGTAGAAATTGCTACATCATTTATCACTCAACTAGATGCTCGTCGCCGTCAGGTAGCAGTTAACGTTAAAGTCATCGACGTTAATTTATTAAACCAAGATATTTTTAACAGCAGTTTTTCCTTTGGAATTAACGATACCTTCTTTGTACAAGATAATGGTTCAGCAGCAATTAACTTTGGTGGTGTCAATCCTCCAGAAGTAGGAACTGCAACTACCAGAGCGGGTTTTCCCAGAGTTACACCCTTACCATTACCAGAAGGTGCATCTACTGAAAACGCCGGCTTTATTGACGATGTATTCGGTCGAGCAGCTTTTAGTAATTCAGTTCGTTCGTCTAATTTTCCAGGATTCTTTGGTCGTGGTCCTTTCGGGACTGACAGCAATCCTTTTCAAGCAGGTATTACAGAAGTTGATAATGAAGGAAAGATTACCTTTGCACTTCCTACTCTGTTTGAAGTTCCCGACAGATTCTTATCTTTATTAGAAGCTAAGATCAGTAGCGGTAACGCCAAAATCCTTACCGATCCGACTTTGATGGTACAGGAAGGACAGCAAGCTACAGTCAAACTAGCTCAAAACATTGTAGAAAGTATCAAAACCGAAATTGATGGAGATAGTGGAACTAGGACTATTACTCCTGTAATTGCTGAAGCTGGCGTAGTTTTAACTGTCAACGTGGAAAGAATTGACGACAATGGTTTTATTTCTCTATCTGTAAGTCCTACTGTTAGTTCTGTTGGGGCTACTCAAAGCTTTGATAGTGGTGGTGGTGCGCGTAACGTACTTAACTTACTAAGTAAACGAGAATTAAGTTCTGGTTTGGTTCGCTTGCGGGATGGTCAGACGTTGATCTTATCGGGAATTATTCAAGACCAGGAAAGAACAACCATTTCAAAAGTTCCAATTTTAGGAGATATCCCTTTACTAGGTTCTTTATTCAGAAGTACAGATAAGACTAACGAACGGGCAGAAGTTATAGTTTTGCTAACTCCTCAAGTGGTAGATGAGGGAGCAAACTTTGGTTACAATTACACACCGGGCAAAGAAAGTCGCGAAGTCCTTAAAAGGGAAGGAGTTGGGCTACCTGGCAACCCATAAATTTAGTGGAAAATCTGCTGGTTTTGTGGCTTAATTTGAGTGGTGAAATCGGAAAAATTGTTGAAATCTATATAAATTAATGCTTCCGGCGATCCATATTGGTCAACTACAGCTTAGAATAAGGCAGTGAAAAACATAGTCTATAGGTATTGTGGGGTTTTTGTCTCAGTAATGCTATAAATTAGGCTGGTTATTCAACCTTAAAATTCTGAGTTCTCGCATTAGCGAGAGCATAGCTTAAATAAGCCACAAATTAAACACAAGAAGGAGATTTTCTGATGAATAAAGGTGAATTAGTCGATCGCATTTCTCAAAAAGCTACTGTTACTAAGAAGCAAGCTGACGCGGTTCTTTCTGCGGCGATTGAAACCATCATGGAAGCAGTATCTGAAGGTGATAAAGTAACCTTGGTGGGGTTCGGTTCTTTTGAACGTCGCGATCGCAAAGAAAGGGAAGGACGCAATCCCAAAACTGGCGAAAAAATGTCAATTCCCGCTACTCAAGTACCTGCTTTTTCTGCTGGTAAGCTGTTTAAAGAAAAAGTAGCACCTACTAAGTAGTTTCTGCGCTACTAAGTTGTGAACAGACCGCAACACGGTGGAAATTTAGCTTGGGCAGCTTCTATAGCAGGCTGTCCTGCTTCCTCTATTGTGGATTTTTCTGCGAGTATCAATCCTCTGGGGATTCCTCAAAGTGCGCTCACAGCGATCGCTGAAGGAATCGAGAAACTGACTACTTATCCCGATCCGCAATATTCTCAGTTGAGGTCTGTTTTAGCCGAACATCATGGCATTTATCCTGACTGTATTTTGCCTGGGAATGGTTCGGCAGAATTATTAACCTGGGCGTGTAGGGAATTGGCGCAACAAAAAGTTACACATTTGGTAACGCCAGCTTTTGGCGATTATCAACGGGCTTTAAATGCTTTTGGCGCAAAAATAGCTCTTCATCCCCTTAACTTAGAAGATAGGACGAAAGCCTTTAACTTAACTTTTAGGGCGAAAGCCTTTCCCCCCTACGGTCATACCCAGCAAGGATTATTGCTCAACAATCCTCATAATCCAACGGGAAAATTATGGACGAAAAATGAGATATTACCTTATTTAGAGAAATTTAACCTGGTGGTAATCGATGAGGCATTTATGGATTTTTTACCACCATCTCAACAGCAAAGTTTGATTTCTGCGATCACCGATTTTCCCAATTTAGTGATCTTACGTTCCTTAACTAAATTTTACAGTCTGCCGGGGCTGAGAATCGGTTATGCCATCGCCCATCCCGCAAGACTCGAACGCTGGCAACAGTGGCGAGATCCCTGGTCAGTTAATAGTTTAGCTGCTGCCGCAACAGAAGCCGTACTGCAAGATACAGAATTTCAACAACGAACTTGGAATTGGTTACCAGAGGCGCGATCGCAATTACTAGAAGGATTGAGTGAAATTTCGGGGGTACATCCTCTACCTGGTGCAGCAAACTTTTTATTAGTCAAGACAGACATTTCTGTGACTCAATTACAAACTCAATTGTTACAAAAATATAAAATTCTCATTCGAGATTGTTTGAGTTTTCCTGAATTGGGCGATCTCTATTTTCGCATTGCGGTACGCTTACCAGAAGATAATCTAAAATTGATTAATGCCATCAATTCAGTCATTAGTCATTAGTCATTAGTCATTAGTCATTAGTTTTTAGTCATTAGTCATTAGTTTTTAGTCATTAGTCATTAGTCATTAGTTTTTAGTTACTCATTACTTATTACTTATTACTTATTACTCATTCCTCGTTCTTCAAAAATTATGGCAGTAGATTATGACTTGGTAGTAATCGGTAGCACTCAAGAAGGAATATATGCTGCTAGAACTGCTGCTATGCTTCAAGCTCGTGTTGCTTTGATTACGCAAAATATTACGGAATATAGCGATCGCGACGTAATTATCAATAATAGCATCAGTGAAATTGCTCGCTGGAATTTTATTAGAGGAAATACCTCTTTCTATATTGAATCAGATTTATTTAATCCCATTACTCTAACAGCAGCTAGAGATTGGGGAATTGAAGTAGATTCAACTATAGAAGATCAAAACTCTTTATCTCATTTGGCAGCTTTGGGAGTAGATGTAATCTTGGGAAAAGGAGAATTTTGTCGTCTTCCTAAACTTGCTTTTAATATTGGTAAAAGAAAACTGCGATCGCGTTATTTTTTATTAGCTACAGGTGCTAAATTTACTATTAAATCTATAAATAATTTTGAAACAAATAACTTTTGGACTCCTGATGATATTTGGCAGTTAAAAAATCTGGAGGACTTACCCGATAATTTAGTAATTATTGGTGGTTTTCCTCAGTCTTTAGCATTAGCACAAACTTTAAATAGATTCGGTAAAAACATTACTTTAGTTATTGAACAGCAGCGTCTGTTACCTTTAGAAGATGTAGAAATATCGCGATTGATTCAAGCATATTTAGAAGCAGAAGGTATAACAATTTTCACAGATTCAATAATTTCTCAAATTAAAGAAATAGATAATAAACAATGGCTACAAGTAGGCGATCACGCTATTGAAACCGATGGAATTATTTTGGCTAACTATCGACGACCTAATATTAAAAATTTAAATTTAGCAGGAGTTAATGTTAAATATAATTCTCAAAGAGTTATTGTCAATAATAAATTACAAACTATTAATCCTCAAATTTATGCTTGTGGAGATTTAATTGGAGGTTATTCTTTGCCAAATATTGCTGTGCAAGAAGCCAATATAGTCTTAAAAAATATTTTATTTATTTCTCAGTTTACAATTGATTATCGTTATCTTCCTTGGGCAGTTTTTACTCAACCTAATTTAGCCAGAGTAGGTCTTACAGAAACTCAAGCTAAACAACAATATGGTCAAGAAATTTATATAGTCAAACAATACTTTAAAAATATAGCAAGGTCGCAAATTACGGGAGAAACCACAGGATTATGTAAATTAATTTTAACTCCAGATGGTATGATCTTAGGCTGTACAATTATCGGCGATCGCGCTATAGAATTAATTAGCACTGTTGCTGTAATGATGAAACACAAAATCAAACTAACAGATAATTTAATGCAAGGAATGACTGAAATAGAATTTCCTTATATTTATCCTAGTTATGCAGAAATTTTCCAAAAAATAGCCACAGATTTTCATCGTCAAAAATTACAAAAAAATTCTCCATGGCAAAATTGGTTAGAAACCTGGTTTAATTTACGCAGAGATTGGCATAAATAAATATTAATCAATGAATCAAAAACTATTTATTGTTTTGGAAGGGATCGATAGTTCGGGAAAATCTACCCAAGCAGAATTATTAAAAACTTATTTTATAAATCGGGGAGAGAAATCAATAATTAGTTCTGAACCTTCTAACGGAATTATTGGTAATTTAATCAGACAGGCATTAAAACAAAGAATTTTATTTACCAGCGATCGCCATTTATTTGACGAGCAGATGGCATATTTATTTGCAGCTGATCGCCACGATCATTTATATAACGATATAGACGGAGTATATAAATTAATTGCCGATAACTTTAACGTAATTAGTACTAGATATTATTTTTCTTCTTTAGCATATAACTGCGATACTGCCGAACAATTTAAATTAGTCAGTAAATTAAACAGTAAATTTCCCAATCCCGATCTAACTATATATTTAGATATTCCTATAGAAATATCTTTATCTAGACTAAAAGAACGTTCCGTTACAGAAATATACGAAACCAAAACCAAACTCACCAAAGTCAAACAACAATATCAAGAGATTTTTGAGAATTACCATGGTAGGGCGATCGCCATTGACGGAACTCAAAACCAACAGACCATTCATCAACAGATCATTGACTTCATTAAAACCCAATACAGCAGTTAGCTATCGTCTCTAAATCCAAATCTTTTCTAACAATTAGAGGATGAGGGTTACTTTTACCTTTACAATAATTTACTGCATGAATTTATATACTGCGCTCACTCAGGCTTAAACCTGAATAGTCAAGATTTTAAGGTTTTAATATCACGAGAACCCCCCTTAATTCTCAGCCTTCAAAATCAAGCATATCAATAAAAACACAAGATTGAAGGGATTTAAACTACTACATGAATATGGCAAAAGTTCTCATCTCAGATCCAATTGACCAAGTTGGGATTGATATCATCTCTCAGGTAGCTCAAGTAGACGTAAAAACCAAGCTTCCTCTAGAAGAATTGATCGCAATTATTCCCGAATATGATGCTCTGATGCTTCGTTCTGGAACTAAAGTCACCCAAGAAGTCATCGAAGCAGGTACTCAACTCAAAATTATCGGACGTGCGGGAGTAGGAGTAGACAATATTGACGTTCGTGCAGCTACCCGTAATGGTATTGTGGTCGTAAATTCTCCCGAAGGAAATACGATCGCGGCTGCTGAACACGCCTTAGCAATGATGTTATCCCTATCCCGTCAAATTCCCGATGCCAATCAATCTGTTAAAAATGGCAAATGGGAACGCAAAAAATTTGTAGGTAATGAAGTTTACAAAAAAACATTAGGTGTTGTCGGTTTAGGCAAAATTGGAGCGCACGTAGCTACAGTAGCAAGAGCTATGGGTATGAGACTTTTAGCATACGATCCTTTTGTCTCTACAGAAAGAGCCGAACGCTTAGGATGTAATTTAGTCGATTTAGACCTCTTGTTCAGAGAATCCGATTATATTACCCTTCATATACCTAAAACCTCTGAAACAGCGAATCTAATTAACGCTGAAGCTCTAGCCAAAATGAAACCCACCGTGCGGATAGTCAACTGCGCTCGTGGTGGCATCATTAACGAAGCAGCTTTAGCCGAAGCTTTGAAAGCTGAAAAAATTGGCGGTGCAGCATTAGATGTTTTTGCCAATGAACCATTAGGAGAATCTCCTTTAACTGAACTAGGTTCTAATTTAATTTTGACTCCTCATTTAGGAGCGTCTACCGCCGAAGCTCAAGTCAACGTAGCAGTTGATGTTGCCGAACAAATTAGAGATGTATTACTAGGTTTACCCGCCCGCACTGCGGTGAACATTCCTGGGTTAAATCCCGATGTGATGGAAAAACTCAGACCCTATTTAACTCTAGCCGAAACTTTAGGTACGATGGCTGGTCAGTTAGCTGGTGGGAGAATCGATCTATTGACTATTCGTCTTCAAGGAGAACTAGCTAATAATGACAGTAAACCTTTAGTAGTAGCAGCTTTAAAAGGATTACTATCTGAGGCATTAAGAGAGCGAGTTAACTACGTCAATGCGGCAATTGAGGCACAAGAACGAGGAATTCGAGTCATTGAAACCAAAGATGCGGCTACTCGCGATTATTCTGGCGGTTCGCTTCACATTGAAGCCCAAGGAGCAAATGGCAAACACTCGGTAACTGGGGCATTACTTAGTGAAGGAGAAATACGCATTACTAACTTGGATGAATTTCCCATTAATGTTCCCCCTAACGACCATATGCTATTTACCCTGCACCGAGATATGCCTGGAATTATCGGTAAAATCGGCTCGTTGCTAGGGAGTTACAACGTCAATATTGCCAGTATGCAAGTAGGGCGTAAAATTGTCCGTGGAGAAGCGGTAATGGTACTGAGTCTTGACGACCCTCTACCAGAAGGAATTTTGAATGAAATAACCAAAGTAGATGGAATTAGAGATGCTTATACCGTTAAGCTCTCAGTGTAACGGAAATATTTTGCACTCGTAAACTCAAAGAGCAAGGCGATCGCTTTACTGATAACCCACAATTGTTGATTTTTTAAATAATTTTTAGGTTGGTGAGATTGTTTCACCAACCCTATTTTTTTGAGAAATCAAATATGTTCATCGGTAATATTAAAGATTTTTAACCTTTAGGCTGGGAAGTCCCACGCTATAAAGCGAGGGCGATTTAAGTAGGGCTTACTGAATAATCTTTGAACACTTACATTAATAGGGTTTGAGAAAAAAAAGTTGCTCTAGAGTGCCTGAAAAAGAGGTAAAATGCCAAAAAAGCCTGGCAGAAAAAGTA
>JBHJNX010000146.1:0-56540 GCA_050330335.1 Pleurocapsa sp.
GTTTTGCCAACACCACCTTTATTGTTATATACAGCTACAGTTAATGCTCTTGACGTATTTTCAATTTTTTTTCTTATTTGATATGTAATATCACCAATATTTTCAGGTGTAATTTCTAAACAAGGTGTTGCAGGATAAATTACTTTTCCATGTTTTCTAAATAATTGAATATGTTTGGAGTTAGTAATTATTCCCCATTGTGCTGATTTACAATTAGGTGATAGTAAATAGCGTTTTAGCTGTTTTACTGTAGATTTATAACTGGGTGTTCCATCAGTTAAATTAATATCTCTACCTTTTAGTTCAACTAATAAATAAGGATTAAGTTGAGTATGTAAAAAATTATCATTTTCTGTATTATGACGAAGCGCGTAATCAGCTTTATCTCCACCATTACCTGTTTTAAAATTGGGAATACCCTCTTCTGACTTAAACCCCAATGCATCAAAAAAAGATGTTACTATAAACACACCATCTACTATTGATTCTGAAGCATCAGGAGGTAGTTTTTTTAGGGCTTGAACTAAATTATTTTTTATTTTTGATTCCTGTTCAATTGTAAATACCATGATAATAAATATTGTTTGTTTACTTCTATGGTACTGTCTAAAAAATTACATTGACTTCAGAAAAAACTCTTAAATTAATGAGCCAAATTAGATTCTTACAGTGTGTAATAATACTCGTAATCTAAATTACATTTTTAATGACAAAAAAGCGATCGCAATTACTTATAATCATCATAAAATTCATCATATTTATTATTCGGAACAAGATTGTTTCCAATGATTTTTTGGTTCAACAGTTTGTTCTTCTCCTGGGGGAACAGTTCTTTCTGACATAAAGTCAATTGATAAATTATCTAGCTGTTTTTTACCTCCGTGTTTGCTATTCCAATCCCGACAGAGATATTCTCCATAATAAGGATAAAGTTTTTGACCAATATAACGATTGAGGTTAATAAAATAGGTGCGCCATTGCATATTTTTATAAGTAGCATTGCGCTGTTGAATGCTTGGTTTATCCCAATTAATGGGTTGATCTTGTTGTAAAAGATTTACCTCACTACCATCTTTTAACTTACCAGTAATTACGTGCCAGCCATCATCTCTCGGTGGATTGGGAGCAAAAATACTCCATGATTGATCCAGTCTAGTTAGCTGACTCAACCAATCTAGCTTTTGAGCAGTACGGCTATTAGTGACTCGTCTTAAAGCATTATCTATAGGACTAGTACGTTGACGAAAAGCATGATGATTAGCAAAGCTTTTAAAATTCCAAAAGGTAACTAGAAATAAAATGAATAAAGTAAAAGCGTTAAATAAGGGTGAGGGGTTAACTGTAAAAGAACGAAATAAAAATGGTTTGGTAAAATTGCCCATAAAGGTGCGATTGTTGGCAATAGTTTCGTAGATTTTGTTACCTACAATCATTAGGGGTTTAATACTTAAAATTGGTGCAAGCCACCATAAAAGAGGAGAAATACTAACTACATAGACAATGCCGTACCATTTAAAATATCTGTTACCTTGGTAATCTTCTACTACCCAAGAATTATATTTCTGCATATCCTCATATATCGCAGGATTGTCTTGAGCTTCTCGTAAGGGTACTCCTGGTAAAATTAAAATAGTTCGCAACAGATAAACAACTTTTTTACAAAAACCACAGTCTTTATCGTAGTTAATAATTAACCCAGCAATTTCTTTACTATAGGCTTTCTTATATAAAAATTCCCAAACAACTGAAGGAATGAAAGCCAACCAGACAGCAATACATAAAATAGGAAAAACACCGATAGTAAAAGATAAACCAAAACTAATATGTAGAGAAATAAAAGACGCGATCGCGATACCTCTAAAAAAACTATTTTGCCAAGGAATAAATAATAATAAGCATCCCAACCATTCAAACCATAATGCCCCAAAAGTCATAGTTTTAAGTAATGGTTTGAGTTGTAATAAAAATTGTCCGAACCAAGTACCATACTGATCAAAACTAAGGGCATAATAAACTGCACTGCCATCCGATGACCATAAAGGACTTTGATGTTTAAACCAGGCAGAAAACATATAGATAAAACATAACTGAATTATCAGTCCTACCGTCGCCCCAGAAGTAATTCTTTTCGGTAAAGGTTTAGTGGAGGTATTCAGCGCACTATCAAAAGAATAAACCGCACCTAATGGTAAAAACATCGCCCAAAATGCGATCGCTCTTAAGGCATCATCTCCTGCAAAAATTAAAGCAGGATTACGATTGTGTAGAGAAATAATCATCGCCCAACAAGCAATACTAGCTAATGTGGTACGATAACCAATTAATAATAATAGGGCAAATAATAAAGCACAGCCAAAAATTAATGATTGTACAAAAGGTTCGCCACTAAGCAAGTGAATCGACCAATACCAAGGAGACAAAAATTCATTAATTAATACCGTTCGTGGTAAAACTCCATAATCACTATAGTGTGCCTTAATATCACCAAAGCGAATGATTAAATCGGCAATAATTACTAATGCCAAACCCATACGAAATAGGGCAAGCGATCGCAAATCAAAACCAAATATTTCTGCTAATTTGATTTGTATTTTGTTGTTTTGAGGTTGAGTAGTAGCATCCATAAATTAAACTTAGCTATGCCTCTTTAGTTATTCGTTTGTTCTCTATCTATAGTTCCCAAAAAATAGATTTTTAAATACCTGCCAACGATGACGAATTGTTGGTAAACGTTGAATATAAATTAAGCGTCTGAGAATTCCTGCTACAAAACCTGTTAGATTAATACCAAAGCTAGATATGATGGCATCCCCTTTGCCTAAAGTCAGCATATCTCCCAAATGTAGATAATAAAAACGTTGAAGCTGTTTGTTTAAAATTAAGGCTTGAAGATTCTTCGCCGCAGTACTAGCTTGTTGATAGGCTGCTTGTGCCGTAGTAGGAACTATCTTCGTCTTACTATTGCGAATTTCTGCTATATCTCCCAGTGCCAAAACTTCAGGATAATCGATTAACTGTAAAGTAGGGCGAGTTAATAATTGTCCCAGTTTATTTTGTTGACAATTTAAATTATCGACCCAATCAATAGTTTCTGTTCCCGCCGTCCACAATACCAAATCTACTGAGTGTTTAGTAATCCGTTCTTCCTGGGAAAGAATAATACTGTTGCTAGTTATTTGCTCAACTTTACTAGATAATAAAACTTGGATATTTCGTCGATGAATTGCTTTTCTTGCTGCTTTTTGGATTCCAGGATTAAAATCTTTTAAAATAGTATCGCCGCGATCGATTAATAAGATTTTCGCCTTTCCTTGCAAGCGATCGCTAATCTTACAAGCTAATTCTACACCATTAGCACCAGCACCGATGACAGCTATATTTATTTGTTTATCCGAAGCCTCTAAAATCCGCAATCTTTCCTGTAATATTTCTGCATCAAAAATCGAACGAAAAGTTAAAGCATGAGTCGCTAATCCAGAAATATTAACAAACTTAGTTTTTTTCCCCGCAGCCAATACCAAATAATCGTAATCTAAATTTAAACTACTCTCTAACCTGATCGAATAGTCTTTTAAATTTATACTTTCAACTTTATCTTGAATCCAATTAACATTACTTCCCGCCAATAACTTTTGATAACTAGGTGCAATTTCCCATCGCTGTAACTCCCCCGTTAAAATTTCATACAACAAAGGAGTAAACAAAAAATTATCCTTCGGTTCAATTAAAGTAACCTCACACTTTCCCAACTTTACCCAACTAAAACCACTCAAATATAAAGCAGTATATAAACCACCAAAACCGCCCCCGACTATACAAACTTTAACTGGTTGATCGTTCATTACTACTTATAGTTATACAAAAAAAATCAATTTAGAGAACTACCTTTTGCCGTCAAAAATATTACTTTCAATACTCCAAAACTAAATCCCTCTGCGTCTCTGCGTCTCTGCGTGAGAAATATTAATTTGCTCAATAATAGGCATTAGCTGTTCTACCAATTCTTTGGCTCTAACTTTTCTACCTTCAGGCATCAGATGATAGTGAGTATCAGCAAATAAACTAGAATCAGTTTGAATATTTAAAGAGTTAGGATCATAAATTAAA
The DNA here is from genome assembly GCA_050330335.1 of Pleurocapsa sp. Taxonomy (GTDB): domain Bacteria; phylum Cyanobacteriota; class Cyanobacteriia; order Cyanobacteriales; family Xenococcaceae; genus Waterburya. The sequence continues at coordinate 4,108 of JBHJNX010000146.1, forward strand.
GGCGCGATTTTACTTAACTCCCTCGCCGTTATTGCCACATTGTTTCGAGTTTTATCTCCCGTATTAGCATATACCCAAGGTAAAGACAGAACTAAAGTCCCCCCTTTCGCCTCCACCTCCGAACGAAAATCTTTAATTCTCTCCCAAGCATGACGAGAAATTGGCTGATTTATCGGTAATCGCCACCAATTTTGCTCTCTTTCCTTAACTACCGTCGGATCGCCGCGATCGCTCACCCGATCGCTATAATACCCCGTCATTTCGCCCTTTGTTGCCACGTCTACAGCCGATTTTGCCAAAGATCTCAAACTAGGAGTTCCCAAGGCTATAACATCCTGTAAAAACTGCTTAGGAGGGATACCCCCCAAGCCAGGCTGACCGATCGCCACCCCAAAACTAGCCGAGCGATCGCCCAAACCATCCTTATCCAGTAATAATAGATATTCGGGAATTAATAAAACAATATCCCCTGGTTGTACTTCATCGATAACACTAGGTAAAATTACATTTAAACCGATCGGACCATCTAAACCCAAATTAACTACAGGCATACCCAAACCAGCCTCAATTATCTGAGAATTAATGGTATAGTGCGCCCCAGAGCCTCCAGTAATCAATAGACGAGGAGTTGACTGAATCGAAGATGCGATCGCTTTTTTTTGCCAATACATCCTCCGCAGCCAACTCAATTCGCCACCATAAATAACGTTATAAACAAAACCAAGCCACCAAGCTATAGCAGCCGCAGCGATCCAGGGAGTAAGTTTAAGTGGTTTCCACATCTAAAATTCAAAATAAATAAACTCAGAAGGAATATTGGCAGCTAACAAAATCGTCAACCCTAATAAAGCAGGAGATAACCAAGGAGAAAGTAAAAATTCATATTCAAACTTTTCCTGTCGCACTGCTAAATGTTCTAAAAGCAATACAGCGATCGCCAGAATCAATACTATAATTAATGCTGTACCTTGATTGAGGCTATAGTCGCCAACCAAAGCCCCCAAATTAGCAGGAGAATAAGCCCAAGGGGTAATAATAGTTTTTAACTTAACTATCAAACGACTGATATCCGCATCCATAAAAAACAGACAGCCCAGGTTTACCGCCGCAAAAGTCAGTCCCCAAGAAATAAACTGAGGTTTAGCAATATATTGGCTAATAAAGCGATCAAATGGTCTACCCAGATAGCGCAATAATAGTAATAAAGCCCCGTGATAAGCACCCCAGATAATAAAGTTCCAAGCAGCCCCATGCCAAAAACCCGAGAGAGTAAAAGTAATAAACAGATAAAATGCTGCCCATTGCTTATTACGCCCCATTAAAGGAATAAATACGTAATCGCGAAACCAAGTACTTAAAGTAATATGCCAACGTTGCCAAAATTCATTAATACTTTGAGAAGTATAAGGGGCAAGAAAATTAATGGTTAATTTTATTCCTAAAACTCTTGCTAAACCTAAAGCAACAAAACTATAACCAGCAAAATCAAAATAGATTCTTAGAGTAAACAAAAAGGCATGAAACCACACAAACCAAGCATTAGTCACCCAAGGCTCATTAATACTGCTTAAATTAATATAGGGAGCGATGTTATCAGCCAGAACAAATTTAAAAAACATTCCTAAAGATATCCAACGCACGCCTTCATAAATATTATCGACGGTAAACTTAAAGCGAAAACTTTCAATTTGCGGGAAAAACGTGGTACGTCGCTCAATTGGACCTGCAACAATTTGCGGGAAGAAAGAAACAAAATTTATATAATCAATAAAGCCAATTGGTTTCTTTTTGCGAGCTTTTAAAGAGTCAACTACAAAAGCTACCATCTGAAAAGTATAGAAAGAAACTCCAGGAGGAATGCGAGTGGAAACCAAATTAACATTACGATTAAATAGGGGAATAACAAAAGCTTGTCGCCAATCATTCGGAATATTAGCAACAATACCGATAACATCTTCAACAAAGAAAATTAAATATTTAAAATAAGCCAAAACTGCCACATCAAAAATAATTAATAACGTAGCAATTAATCGCGCTTGCGCTCCCTGACGGCGAAGCATTAATCCCACCATCAAGTAATTAAATATAATCTCAAATAAAAAAACAATAAAACTAGAAGCACTGGCATTAAAAAATAACAGCATCGATAATGACATTAGTCCGATACTGTCATAAATATTGCGCCAAAGATTTTGAGAAATACTAATAGCACGCACTGTAAAAAAGGGTACGCTAAATAAAATTAATATCCACCAAAAAGAAAAATCTGAATAATTCAATTTATTGCCCCCTCATCTTGGCAGTATGGGCAAAGATGACTTTGCCCTTAGATCCATTGGATTACTTACGACCAAATAAACCGCCCCATTTACCACCACTAGGAACAGCTTGAGCCGCCACAGTTTCTTCCAATTCTTCGATTGGTGGAGGATTAGCAATAGTACTGGCGATCGCCGAAACATCATAGTTTTCAGCTAAAAACTGAGCCGATTTTTCCACAGTGGGATAATCCCAAAACAGAGTAGAAGGCAATTCTTCATCAAGGATATCCTCAATATCACCTACCATAGTTACAGCATCAATAGAATCAAGACCATAACGAGTTAAAGGTTCGGTAACATCAATTTTGCTAGCATCTAAAGATAATTGTTCGGCTAATTGGGTTACTAACCAGTTTTGAATAATAGTTTGATTAGACATGAGTAAGTTTTTTAGTGTTATTAGTATGGTTTTTATTAGTTGTTGGCTGTTGAGCCAATTGAATCGGTACGATAGAAAATAGTTTATTTTCTTGGTGTAGTTTGACTAACTCTTGAGCCACATTTTCGATGTAAGCATCAGAAATTGAGTAAGGTAGAGGTCTAATAGTACGCAGTAACCGATGGATACTCAGTACTAACCATTCTCCTTGAGCGAAAAATCCTCCTAACAACTGGCGGTTGTAAATCCACATATGCAGACAAGCCGCAGCCGCGTGCAAAGTACAATATTTTTTCGCTATTTCAAACAATTCGGGAGATTGCTCGTGACCGAATTCAAATTTAGATTGAGTTATAAACTCATCATGAGCGTCTAACTCTTCTAGAATTAGATTGCCCAAATCGATAAGTTTTACGACCACTTCACCATCAATTTCCGAGTTTTCTGCTAATTCTTGAAGTTGAGATAAAGCAATTTCTAGTCCCTGTAAGCAATCATCCGCACCTCTACCGAATAAATCAAGTTTTTCTGGCTCGAAATTGGGTGCGGGTTTTTCTAAGGAAAAAATAGTTTGTAGGCGTTGCTGAATTTTCTCCATTAATTGAGGTTGACGACGCTGACGATATTTAGTTGTCTGACGAAACTGAAGCATCAAGGCGTGTAAATTAACCACCGTACTGCCATCGAACATACTAATAATAGAGTTATCCCGCAGTACTTTTTGGAAAATACCAAAGTCATGCTCTTCTCGCATATAAAAACGCGAACCCAAGACGGGATAGACATTATTTATCATTGTTTCTAGCTGAGTAGTCACAAAATATTTGACTATCGCCGCCCAAACGCTAAACTGTTCGGGAACAACACTAAAACCTCTAGCCGCACCAATAGTTTCACAGTCACAAATTAAAATATCTAAAAAGGCATCGACTAGGGTTTTACGAGGCTGAGGCATCTCGAAGACTGTTTTGTCGTAGACTACTCGTTTAAGCGCAAAGTTGAGAGTAGTTCTAAGTGCAGTATCGGCAGCCCCTTGAGAAAAAGCCGCACAAAAAGTACGAGTAATTTGGAAGCCTTTTAAGCCCAACTCTAAACCATCTCCCTCTTTACCGATGAGCATTGAGTCGGGAACAAAACAGTTTTTAAAACCAATGCCACTTAAATCCGAGCCACGAATACCATGCAGTAAAATTTTGGGTAAATTGTAGTATTGCGAGTCATCAAGTTCTCGTTTGTCTACCATAAACAAAGATAAACCCTTAGCTTCTCCAGGCTTCCCATGTCTGGCTAAAACAAAAGAAACTCCTGAAATAGTGGCGCGGTTGATGGGCCATTTTTCACCATTGAGAATATAACCTCCTGTTACTTTGGTTGCAACAACGCCACCGTTAACTAAATCACTACCATGTTCCCGTTCGGAATACCCCAAGCATAATTCTCCTTTCTCTTCCAGGATAAACTTAGATAACTTTTGTTTTTGTTCTGGTGTACCTGCCATCCAACATAAAAAAGACCAAAATAGAGTTGTAAAAGCAATTCCTGTGGTTTGATCGCGACGAGATAAGATTCTGACAATGGCTAAAAATTCTTCAAAGTTAGTAAATTTGCCACCACAATTAGTAGGAACGTAATAATCTTGCAGCTGCCAATTATACAGCCAGTTTAATTCTTGTTCGGGAAAAGCTTCTCGTTCGTCTAATTCCATAACCCTGGGAAAAGACATGATGCTATCTGGTTGATTAGGATCTCCTAAATCTTGTTCTAAAGCGGTAGCAGTTTGATATGGTTGTAATAAAGGAATAGTATTTATTTTCATGGTTTATTTTTAAAGTAATTATTGTTGAAATTTAAAAAATTCCTGAGATATCTGTATAGTTGTTTGAGTCGATTGATTACTAAACCGATAGGTATCATTACTATGAGGATGGTCAAAATTAGCAATATTTGTAATAAACTCAGATTGTCTAAATCTTCTTCTGATCTATCGCTCGGCTCTGGTTCTGATGAAGACATAAATGTTATTTCATAATTGCTCGTAGTGGATTTAGGCAAATATACTACGACATTTGCTCTTTTACTAAAATATGGAATCTTAATGATCTATTTTTTAGCCAGAGCAACTTTGTTGGCTAGTGACTCTACTTCTCCTTGCAAAGAGCGATAAGTACTTGTTAGCTGGGGATTTTCACACCAATCAGCAATTACCGTTAATGTTCCTGCCAAAAATTTTTCTTTACAGGCACGTCGTTGGATTTTGCCACTGGCAGTTTTAAGAATATTGCCAGATTTAGCTAACACTACACCATAAAGCTGTATTTCGTGCTGTTCGGCGATTTCTTGACGAATATCGGCTATGAGCTTTTCTGTATCAATTTCACCCGCACGACGTTCGATTTCTTGTACAACAATTAATCTTTCTTCTCCTTTATCTATAATGGAAAAAGCCGCACCATAGTCAGGACGTAATGCCGAATTTAGTTGCTGTACCGACCATTCAAGATCTTGGGGATAGTGATTAGTACCGCGAATAATAATTAAATCTTTAATCCTTCCCGTAATGTATAATTCACCATTGTGAATAAAACCTAAATCTCCAGTACGGAGATAAGGGCCTTCTTGAGTATCTTGGAAATAAGCCTGAAAAGTAGCTTCAGTGGCTTCGGGATTTTGCCAGTAACCTTGTGCGACACTGGGGTCTTTAATCCAAATTTCCCCTACTTGATCATCGGCACAACGAGTCAGACTATCGGGATGTGCGATCGCAATATCGGTATCGCAGACTTTTTTACCGCAACCGGGAAGAGTTCTCACTCCAGTTTCTAGTTGGGGTTGGGCGACTACAACTTTATCTTGTTCTATTGCTGCGGTTTCTACCGTTAAAAATACTGGTTTAGTTCCTTTAGGTTTAGTGGTAGCTAAAAGTGTATTTTCGGCTAACCCATATGAAGGAGCAAAAGCCTCCCAACGAAAACCACAAGCACTAAAAGTTTCGACAAAATCAGCCATTACTTTAGGGTTAATCGGTTCAGCCGCATTGCCCGCAGCTTGCCAATTACTCAGGTCTAATTCGGCAATTTGTTTGGGTTTAACGCGACGAATGCAGAGGTCATAGGCAAAGTTGGGAGCTTGGGAATGAGTTCCTCTATACTTAGTTAAATTCTGTAACCATTGCAGAGGACGTTTGATAAAGGAGAATGGAGACATAATATAACAGGGATGTCCGTTGTATAGTGCCACCATCATGCCTTCTACTAAACCATAGTCATGAAAGTAAGGCATCCAGGTAACGGTAACGCTATCAGCATCGTAGCCACAAGCTTGCTGTAAATAATGACAGTGATGCATTAAATTGAAATGACTCAGCATCACTCCTTTGGGGGTAGAAGTCGAACCAGAAGTATATTGGAGATAAGCAAGCTGCTCTTTATCTATTTGGGGGTCTTGCCACTGTGAGGCTAATGCTAAATCAATGTTAGCCGTATCTATCCAACGCATTTGCTCAAATTCGGGAAATTCATCCTTAACATTAGCAATTAACTCGTAAATACTAGCGGTAGTTAAAGCAATAGTAGCATTAGCATCTTTGACGATCGCCCGTAACCTGGGTAGAGTTCGCTTCAATCTTCCCGATTCTGGAGGAGGGACGGGAATTGCAATCGTTCCAGCGTATAAGCTTCCACAAAAAGCAGCAATTACTTCTAGTCCTTGAGGATAGAGTAATAAAGCTCTTTCTCCTGCTGCTCTATATTGCTGTAAAGTAGCAGCGATCGCTCTAGCTTGAAGATCTAACTCACTATAAGTTAAAGGGTCGCTTTCTTTTTTACCATCAATTAAGTAAGTATAAGCATGGGTATTAGGTTGTTGAATTGCTCTATCTCTGAGTAATTCAATTAGAGTTTTATACTGTATTTGTTGAGTATTAGGGAATTCTAAACTTTGAGTCATTGGTCAAATTGATTTCACTATAGGTCAGCTTATATAAATGGGACTTTAGTCAGAGAGATTTTAATTGTTAGCCTCAATAAAATAAATCGCGATTTCGCTTTAACTCGATAAAGTTATATACACCTATTTATTTCCAAATTGTGTCATTGACTAACTTAAGTTGTCAGTGCTTGAACGGATACTTTATCAAAAAATTAAATTTGAATAGTTTAAATCAAGAGAAATGTTACTAACAATAAAACTTCTATATCAACGAATATAGCTAGCCTTGGTCGAGTTTTGCCTCAGTTATTACACGGAAGAATAATATGAAAATTTGATATTTCTAAGTTTCTGGTTGTTGCTATTCTTAAATTAATCGGTTATTTAATACTTAATAGTAATAGTATGGTGAACCAAAATAACTAGAAAATATAATTATGATCAAGCCGCTACTGAAAACTTTCAAGTAGTTAAATAAGAGAAATAAGTTAGAATTTAAACAGTGCAGTGGTTTTCTCGACTCTAGTGGGGATGTAGAGTAATGAACACTTTAAAGTTGAAGAGACAAAAGATTAGCGAGTTAACGGCAGAAGATGTAGCTATTTTAGCCGATCGCCTGGAACAAGATGAATATAATAGTCCTTTTGAAGCTTTAGAAGATTGGCATTTACTAAGGGCGATCGCTTTTCAGCGAGAAGAGTTAATCGAACCTTATCTACACTTACTGGATCTTGAAGCTTACGACGAAGCTTAAGCCAAAAAAATGCGAGAACTAAGATAATTAATTCTCGCCTTGGGTCGGTTAATTATCGATAATTATTAACTAAGCTTTCACTGCTTCTGGCTTACTTGCTGTAAGTTTGTTGTAAGTTTCACGCATTTTTAAACCTACTAACACTTGGAATAAACCAGTTCCATTGTTAGAACCTGGATAATCTTTATGTTTGAGTAGCAATTCGGTCATTTCACCATAATGATCCGTGCCTGTGTTGCTAAGGTGGCTTTCAATGTAGATCATTTCTTCAAGATTATCAAATTGACCATCTACTTCTAAAATCGATACTTCGTTGTTATAGAAGCTATCAGGGCCGTAGTACATCTTAATTCCTGGAAAAGCACAGGTAAGTTTACGTCCACAGGGTCGCCAATCAATAGTCGATCCTTCGTCAAACAAGTAGACAGTCTCGAAATTTTCTACTCCTTCTTTTTGAATCAAACGAACCCGAAGCAGATTGCTATCTTTATCATCCACCAGCTGAGTTGGTAAGACTTGGATGACTACATCAGCAAATTCTCTTTGAACTTCAATATATGCTTTAAAATCAGGTTCTCTAGCTTTGATCGAAGCCAATATATCTTCATAGGTATGACCACGTTCTGCCATATCCCGTTGAATTTTCCATTGAATTTTAACCTCATCGCTGATGTCGAGATAAACGCTGAAGTCTAAAAGTTCGCGGACTCTTGCATCGTACATAGGATGCAATCCTTCAATTACAACCACCTTATTGGGTTCAACTCTTTCTGGAGGATCGAGTTCCCCAGTTTCGTGATTATAAATGGGTTTATCAATCGCTTTACCTTCTTTAAGAGCTTTAATTTGCTCGTACATTAAGTCGAAGTTATTTGCTTTTGGATTTAAAGCCGTTACCCCAGCTGCTTTTCTGCCTTTGCGATCGAGACTATGATAGTCATCCAAACAGATTACAGTCATGAACTCTTCGCCAAACAAATCTGTCAGGCGACGGAGAAAGGTTGATTTGCCACATCCGGAGTCACCTGCTACTCCGATAAGCACCACTCGGTCTAGATCGGCGGTCATAAATTTCCTCTTTTACAAAACTAATTTAACCTATAGTTATTAAGCAAGCTTAAGGAGTAGATCTACAAAAATGCTATTTTGTATTTTTTATGTCTTCCCAAAAGATTGTTTTGAGATAACATTTTACACAGATAGAATATCTTGTAGACAAAACCCAAAATTTTCTGATTGGCAACCAAAGGCGATCGCTTTGAGTAAACTCTATCCCAAGCTAGTTAATTGAGTATTTAATACTAACTACTAACAATGACAAATATTACCAGAACCCACGACCCTCTACAAGAGAAGATTGCGGTAAAAATTAGCTTCGATTGACCCTAAAAAAATTGTTCGCTAAGTTGAGAGTCAATCAGAATAAAGTCTTACCATGTCTCGATGCGCTAGCAATTACTCAGATAAATTAACATCAGCTCCCTTTAAAAAAAATAAAACTGATTCAGTCATAACATTTTAAGTCAGGCGATCGAGATATTCTGAATTCCAATAGGTTAAATTTAACTTCTACTGTTGGATGGAAAATTTGTCTCTAATTGAGTTTGGTATAGTCTCCCAATGATAATCTAGATAATGCTATACAGTAGCTTTTTAAGTAGCATATTTACCTGGCTATCTTCTCAATGGGGGGATGCATTTTGGGTCAATCGTTCTGTAAAGTATTTATTTAGCTTTAATTTAAATATAAGTCGGGGGAAAATCCGCATAATGTATAATTCCAGCGCAGCAGCTTCTACTAGCAACAGTGAATATAAAAGCCGTTTGTTTGTTTATGAGGTAGTAGGTCTATCTCAAAATGGTTATGGTGCATCTGTTCCAATTCGTAAAAGCGGCAGTGTTTTTATTACTGTTCCTTATAGTCGTATGAATCAAGAAATGCGACGCATCAATAGCTTAGGCGGTCAAATTGTTAGTATCAAACCTGTAGGCAACCAGCCAACTCCAGAAGTTAGTACAGATAAACCTCAACAGCAAGTACAAAAGAAAAATACTAAATCAATGACTCAGGCTAAAGAAAAGAAAAAAATCCCAGTTAATATATATCGCCCCAAAAATCCTTATATCGGCAAGTGTACTGAAATTTACGATTTAGTAGCAGAAGGTGGTATCGGTACTTGCCGTCACATGACTTTCGATCTTTCTGGTGGAGATTTACATTATGTAGAAGGTCAGAGTATCGGGATCATTCCTCCTGGTGAAGACGAAAGCGGTAAACCACATAAATTAAGGTTGTACTCCATAGCTTCTACCCGTCATGGAGATGCTTTAGATGATCAAACCGTATCCTTATGCGTTCGTAAATTAGAATACAAGCATCCTGAAACTGGCGAACACGTTGAAGGTGTATGTTCTAGTTACTTATGTAACCTCAAACCTGGAGATGATGTAGCGATTACAGGGCCTGTGGGTAAAGAAATGCTACTGCCTGATGATGAAGATGCTAATATTGTCATGATTGCTACGGGAACTGGTATTGCTCCTTTCCGCGCTTATTTATGGCGGATGTTCTTTGAAGGAGATAAAAACCCGGACTATAACTTCAAAGGTTTTGCTTGGTTATTCTTCGGTATTCCTAAAACTCCTAATATTCTTTACAAAGAACAATTAGAAGTTCTGGCAGAGAAATATCCTGACAATTTCCGTCTAGATTATGCTATCAGTCGTGAACAGCAAAATTCTGAAGGCGGCAAAATGTATATTCAGCATCGAATTGCCGAACACGCTGATGGACTGTGGGAGTTGATGCAAAATCCTAAAACTCACACTTATATCTGTGGTTTGAAGGGAATGGAAGATGGTATCGATGAAGCTTTAAGTGCGGCAGCTAACAAGCATGGTGTCGACTGGGACAATTATCGCAAGCAAATGAAAAAAGAACACCGTTGGCACGTAGAAACTTACTAAGTCACCCCCAGTTTACTGGGAATTAAATAATTAATCTAGCGCGTCTACCTGTAGAGTGGGTAGGCGCGTTGATTTTAGACATATAGTTAAAAACTGTAAAAGTAATTATTTAAAATGCAACAGAAAAAAAATGCAGCATAATTTTTTGTGAAGACGATAAAGCGGCCGCTTGCCCTTATCAAGTTCGATTTGTAGCCAATATTTAGCAAATTGATATAAATTGAAATCTACATCTACTCTAGCTTTCAGGGTAATATCTAAATCTGATTTGACTATAGGGAGTTGCTTAAAAAATGAGAATTACGTTAAATTTAGTTAAGTTAAAGGTAATTTAGGATAAATAAGCTTGACAAAAATTTTTGAAGTATCATTTGAGAAACCGCGATCCCTTTAATTTGAAATCAGATAATACTTAAGTACTAGTACTGTTGACAACCTAATCTTAAAAATATTCAATTTTAGAACCAAACTTACCTTATGAAAAAATTTTCTTGGAGAATCTTGCTACTGTGGACACTACCGCTTTTGGTTGTAGGTTTTTTCCTCTGGCAGGGAAGTTTTACCTCTCCTACAGCTAGTAGCATGGGAGGAAATGCCGCTAACACTCGGATGACTTACGGTCGTTTTTTAGACTATCTCAATACTGGTAGAGTTACTAGCGTCGAATTATATGAAAATGGTAGAACTGCTATCGTTCAGGCAGTAGATCCAGATTTAGATAATCGACTACAAAAACTCAGAGTGGATTTACCTGCTAATTCCCCCGAATTAATCTCTAAATTAAGAGAAGCTAATATTAACTTTGATTATCATCCTGCTGGTAATGATGGTGCAGTATGGGGACTGTTGGGTAATTTGATTTTCCCCATTTTGTTAATTGGAGCTTTATTCTTTTTATTCCGTCGTTCCAACAATATGCCCGGAGGTCCCGGTCAAGCGATGAATTTTGGTAAATCAAAAGCCAGATTTCAAATGGAAGCTAAAACCGGCATTATGTTTGACGATGTAGCGGGTATCGATGAAGCAAAAGAAGAATTACAAGAAGTAGTTACTTTTCTCAAACAACCGGAACGTTTCACCGCAGTTGGTGCCAAAATTCCTAAAGGGGTATTGTTAGTAGGACCTCCGGGAACTGGTAAAACTTTACTAGCTAAAGCGATCGCTGGTGAGGCTGGTGTACCTTTCTTTAGTATTTCTGGTTCGGAATTTGTGGAAATGTTTGTCGGTGTGGGTGCTTCTCGCGTCCGCGACTTGTTTAAAAAAGCCAAAGAAAATGCTCCCTGTTTGATCTTTATTGATGAAATTGACGCAGTTGGTCGTCAACGGGGTGCTGGTATCGGTGGTGGTAACGATGAACGAGAACAAACCCTTAACCAGTTATTAACTGAAATGGACGGTTTTGAAGGCAACACTGGTATTATTATCATTGCCGCTACTAACCGCGCTGATGTCTTAGATTCGGCGTTAATGCGTCCGGGTCGTTTTGACCGTCAGGTAATGGTAGATAACCCAGATATTAAGGGTCGCCTGGAAATTTTAGAAGTTCACGCACGCGATAAAAAAATTGCTCCTGAAGTATCTCTAGACGCGATCGCTCGTCGTACTCCTGGTTTTTCTGGTGCAGATTTAGCAAACTTACTCAACGAAGCAGCTATTTTAACTGCTAGAAGACGTAAGGAAGCCGTTACCATGCTGGAAATCGATGATGCAGTAGATCGCGTAGTAGCGGGAATGGAAGGTACACCTCTGACTGATGGTAAAAGCAAGCGACTCATTGCCTATCATGAAATCGGTCATGCGATCGTCGGTACGTTAATTAAAGATCATGACCCTGTACAAAAGGTAACTCTGATTCCTCGCGGACAGGCACAGGGTTTAACTTGGTTTACTCCTAATGAAGAACAGGGATTGATTACGCGATCGCAGTTAATGGCTAGAATTGCCGGTGCTATGGGCGGTCGTGCAGCCGAAGAAGAAATTTTTGGTCATGATGAAGTAACTACTGGTGCTGGTGGTGACTTACAGCAAGTTACGGAAATGGCCAGACAGATGGTTACGCTCTATGGTATGAGTGACTTGGGTCCTGTAGCTTTGGGAGGACAAGGGGGCGAAGTATTTTTAGGTGCTGGCTTGATGTCCCGTGCTGAGTATTCTGAAGAAGTTGCTTCTCGCATTGACGATCAGGTACGCCAAATTTGCGAACATGGTCATAATTTAGCACGAAAAATTATTCGCGAAAATCGTGAAGTAATTGATCGTCTAGTAGACTTATTGATCGAAAAGGAAACTATTAATGGCGAAGAGTTAAAACAGATTATTTCTGAATATACGGCAATACCCGAAAAAGAAAGATTTGTACCCCAACTATAATCTTTTTATTTAATTAGTTTGATTACAGTATTTTAGGGACAGTTTTAATTAACTGTTCCTTTATTTATTTATAGAAAAAAAGTAAGCTAAACATTAGCTTACTCTATAATAATTAAACTATTAATTGTCTTAACTCGTATTAATTAACAATTAACTTTGAGCTACAGTTTTTTTAGCATCTTCTGCGGCTAAAAACTTCTCTAATTCAGTTAAAGCATCGGCATCAACTTTGGTCTGCATGGGGCAGAATTTAGGACCGCACATCGAACAGAATTCAGCAGTTTTGTAAATATCTGCGGGTAGAGTTTCGTCGTGATATTCTTTAGCTCTTTCTGGGTCGAGAGATAATTCAAATTGACGTTCCCAGTCGAAGTTATAACGAGCTTTAGAAAGTTCGTCGTCTCTGTCTCTTGCGCCGTGACGGTGACGGGCAATATCTGCCGCATGAGCCGCAATTTTGTAAGCAATTAAGCCATTACGGACATCTTCAGCATTAGGTAATCCCAAATGTTCTTTCGGAGTAACATAACAGAGCATTGCCGTACCGTACCAGCCAGCCATTGCCGCACCAATTGCCGAAGTAATATGATCGTAACCAGGAGCAATATCTGTAACCAAAGGACCTAATACGTAAAAAGGTGCTTCGCTACACTCTTCCATTTGTTTTTTAACGTTAAACTCAATTTGATCCATCGGTACGTGACCGGGACCTTCCACCATTACCTGTATGTCATGTTCCCAAGCCCGTCTGGTAAGCTGTCCCAGGGTTTTTAATTCGGCTAACTGTGCCTCATCGGAAGCATCGTGGGTACAACCAGGACGGAGAGAATCCCCTAAGCTAAAGGAAACATCGTATTTTTTAAAGATGTCAATGATGTCATCAAAGTGAGTATACAAAGGATTTTGTTTGTGATGGTGTAACATCCATCGAGCAATAATACCGCCACCACGAGAAACAATTCCAGTCAGGCGATTTCTAACTAAAGGTAAATACTCGATTAGGATACCTGCATGAATTGTCATGTAGTCTACCCCTTGTTGAGCGTGTTTCTCGATGATATGGAGAAAGTCATCAGGAGTCAGATTTTCGATCTTACCGTGTACGCTTTCTAAAGCCTGGTAGATGGGAACAGTGCCAATGGGTACGGGAGAAGCATTAATAATAGTTTGGCGGATTTCGTCGAGATTACCGCCACCTGTAGATAAATCCATAACGGTATCGGCACCGTATTTAACTGCTAGATTTAGTTTGGCTACTTCTTCATTTAAATCAGATGAATTAGGAGAAGCACCGATATTAGCGTTTACTTTACAGGAAGAAGCAATACCAATACACATTGGTTCTAAGTTAAGGTGATTGATATTGGCAGGAATAATCATTCTACCCCTAGCTACTTCATCACGAATTAAATCTACTGGTAAGTTTTCTCGTTTGGCGACATAGTGCATTTCTTCGGTAATTAATCCCTGACGTGCGTAGTGCATCTGGGATACATTGCCCTGTCCCCGTCTTTTGGCAACCCATTCTTTTCTCATTTTTTTTCCTCAATAAACAGCTTTCCTACGCTGGTGCTAACCAGTCTCAGGTTCTGAGGGTTTATCTCAGCCATGTTCAGCATCAGGCACCCCTAGCTATGGGAGGATTGTAACACTATTTAACCCAATAGATCGCGATTATTTTTAAGGTTTTGAGAATTTAATTGGAAGCGGGAAATTATTTGGCCTTCATTGAAGGATGATTGGGAGGGAGATTTATCGGTACAGTAAAGTAAAAAGTTGAACCGTGGTTTAGTTCTGATTCTACCCAAATCTTCCCATTGTAGCGTCGGACGATTTTTTCACAAATAGCTAATCCAATACCATTACCGGTATAGGTTTCGGGAGAATGTAATCGCTGCAAAACTTGAAAAACTTGGGTTTGAAATTCAGGTTCGATCCCGATACCGTTATCCTTAATGGAAAATAACCAATTTTCCTCTTGTTTTGTGGCTTTAACTTCAATCCAAGGTTGTTGATTACTACAGAATTTAATGGCATTGTCAATCAAGTTTTGGAATACTTGAGCAATCTCAGTGGGATTGACAAAAATAGTGGGTAAATCATCAACTATAATCACAGCTTGAGTTTCTATAATAGCTGCTTGTAAATCTTGAGTTATTTTTTCTAAAATGCTATTTAAATCTACAAAAATCCAAGTTTGTTGGCTTTTTCCCGCACGAGAATAGGACAGCAAATCTTGAATTAAAGTTTGCATCCGAACTCCACTATCGGTAATGTGCTTGATATATTTAACAGCTACTTCATCTAATTCTCCTTGATAATCTTTAGCCAACAATTCGGCAAACATGGTTAGAGAACGTAAAGGTGCTTGCAAATCGTGAGTAACGGTAGAAACAAATTCTTCTAGTTCTTTATTGGCAATTTCTAGCTCTTGGTTTTCTATAATTAATTTTTCGGTTTCGCTTGTGGCGATCGCTTGATGGCTTCGATCTAATTTATTATTCATGAGTTATTAGTATATATAAAATTATCCAATTACACTAATAATTGATGGAGAAAAATAGAAACTCAAATTCCGATACATATTGCTACAATTGTTTAATATGTGGTCAATATATAAAAAAATATAATCTCAGATTCTACAAACAGTCTCTTAGATAGTAATCAGAAAAAACTAAATTTATTATTTGTTTGCAACTCTGATTGTTTTCATTGTTTATTAGCAAGTGTCGAACATTCCAAGTTTAATTAAACTCAGTCAAATTAAAATCAGTTATTATACGGATTTTTACGTGCAAAATTTGCTTGAATTTTTAATTAAGTTTATTTTTATCAGTAATAATACAGAGGAACAACTTTAAGTTGTAACTTGATTTACTGCATTATTATAAATTTTTTCATTGGCTTTAATTGATTTAAAAAAGTCTACAATGGGACGGGGATAATCGACTCCCAATCTAACCTGATAGCGTTTTTGTTCTTCTTGAGTTAACTTCCAAGGTTCGCGAGCTTTATCAGCACGAAGAGTGGCTAATTCGGGCAACCAATGTTTGATATATTCGGCTTGCAAATCGTAATCTTTAGACTGTTTGGGAATATTAAAATAGCGAAAACCGCGAGCATCATTACCAACTCCTGCGGTGTAATTCCAGTTGCCCCAATTACTACAAACATCGTAATCGATCAACACTGATTCAAACCATTCTGCACCCATTTGCCAATTAATTCCCAGGTTTTTGGTTAAAAAACTAGCAACATTTTGTCTGCCACGATTGGACATAAAACCGGTAGCGGCAAGTTCGCGCATATTGGCATCTACTAAAGGATATCCTGTTTTTCCCTGTCGCCACAAATTAAATCTTTCCCAGTCTTCTTTCCAGGGAATATCGATACCTTGTAATCCAGATACTTGAAAAATTTGATTGCCATGTTTAGCACAAATAAATCTAAAAAAGTCCCGCCAGATTAACTCAAAAATCAACCAATAAGTTGAATTATTTTTAATTCTTTCTGCTTCATATTGTTCTACTTGTTGGTAAATATATCGAGGGGAAATACAGCCTAGTGCTAACCAAGGTGAAAACTTAGAAGAATAGTTTGCTCCTAACATTCCATTCCTAGTTTCTTTATATTCTTTGAGACAATCTTCTTGCCAAAAATAGGTTTTCAATCTGGCGATCGCACTTTGTTCTCCTCCTGTAAATTGCAATACAGATCTAGAATCAAATACAGGTTCTTTTAATCCTAATTCCGATAGTGAAGGTATTGCTCCTATTTCTATTGCTGGTAAGGGAGGTAATTGTTGGGGAATCGGTAAGGGTTCTCTGATAGCCGATCGCTTTTCTACTTGTTTACGAAAATTAGTATATAATTCGGGAATTTCTGATACAGAAAAAGGTAAATCTTCTAATAAATAAAGTGTTGCTTCCCAAAAACTTTTAGTGTTAATTCCTTTATTAGACAAGGCTTTTTTTAAAGCTCGTTCAACTTTAATTTCTTCGTCGGTAACTTCTTGTTGATAATATACTATATCTACTTTTAATTGTTCGGCAATTTCACTAATGATTTTTTCTGGTAATCCTTTGCGTACGATTAAATTACTGCCTAATTGCTGTAAGGAATTACGCAAATCTTTAACACTTTCAATCAAAAATTGAGCGCGATATGAACCAGTTTTCGGAAAACCAAAAGAAGTTTGAGTAAAAGCGCGATCATCAAAACAATATAGAGGAATAATCTCTGCTTTGTGTTTTAGTGCTTCGTGAATTGCCTCGCGGTCGTGAACGCGCAGATCACTACGATACCAGATTAAAATTCGTGGTTGTGACATTTTGTCTAAAAAAATATTAATATTTAAAGCGATCGCCTTTAATACCAATTAGATTTAGTAGTGAGATAGATTGGATAAAAAGAAGTAATAGGTAATAGGTAATAAGTATAGTATTAAATTAATTGATTGCAACAAATAATTAATGCACAAAATGCGTTGTTTTTAATAATTGTGCCAATAATTGTGCCTTTTAGCAATATTTAATTACTTAATAGTTTAGTAGATAAGCAAAGTAAAATAATCAATGGCATTTTACTAATTAAATTGTTTATATTTATTGCCCAAACTACTGGCTATTTTGAACTTAATTAGACTTACCTACTCTACATCCAGAAGATCCATTAAACTATACGCCAAATAAAAGGATAACGAAATTCTTTATCTGGTTGTTGGAGACAATGAGCGATCGCCCAAATTGACATTCCCCAATGGTAAAGCAACCAGATTGGTGCAAGGAAAAAACCCAGTATTCCCAAGGTTAAAAAAGACAAGACAGCAATAATCCCTCCAATTAACCAGACATTAAAATGAAAGTTAATTGCTTCTTTGGCATTGTTCTTGACAACCGAATCATCAGAAATCGAATAAATTGCGATCGGAATGACAATTGAAACTAACAAAGAACTAATAAACATCGAGCCATGAGAAATACTAGAAAGCAACTTACGTTTGTCTGCATTAGAAGAATCTACTTGCATCTGTTTAATTTAAATTTGTTTGACCACAGCTTAATTTTATATCTGATAAAAATCTAAGAGAGTAAAGGTTACTACCTAATTTAATTAGGGGTTGCCGAACATTGAGAGTTTATTTCCCAATCAACGACCATTAGTCACAAGTTAAGAAAATTGGGAAAAAATGGTCGATTAATTATTGCTCCGTTCCCCGAACGACAGAAAAACTCTCCTAATTTTTTCTTCTCGTCTACCTCTCAAATGGAAATTTGGTAGTGAGGATTGTAAAACTCAAGCCCTAAATAACTGTAATTTTCCTACACATTGAAAACTACCAAATTGATAGTCCAAAAACCTAATACAAGAGCGAAATAGATAAAAAATGCTGATTTAAGTCCAAAAGATACCAGCTGATGTTCGCTAACAACAGAGTTGCGTTCAAAGTTCTTAGCAATAGTCATTGTTAACACCACAATTGCTGAAGAAGTAAATACGGCAAACCCTGCCGAGCTATTTTGCACCGCAGCAAACAGCAAGCCTTTATCTAGGGATGCACCAATACTTTGCTGTAGCGTCATCATCAAGGCATTACCACCAACATTAGAACCAGTAATATTACCACTTAGCATACCCAAAGCAGGAGCAACTAACATATAAATGGCTTGATTCTGGGAAATACTACTCACAAATGAAGAAAAGGCATTTAACATTCCTGACTCATTCATTAACTGTGCCAAAAAAGCAAATAAAAATAAACTTAAACAGGTTGTTTTTGATTTTTGTATAATTGTTAGTTGAGTTAAATTGATTTGGTTGTAATTAGATATTTTGGCTTTTGTTTTATTTTTATTTAAGACAATTAAAGTTACTATTCCTACTGTTAACCCTGCCAGAACTCCAGCCAATTCGGTTAAACCAAAAAAGCTAAAAATATAGAGCATTATAGACAAGCCCAAACCCATTGTTAAGGCTAAAAATAAATTATGTTTTATACCTTCAATACCATTAATAATATATATGCCAATTAAGCCAAAAGTAGGAAAAACAAATAGACTGGTTAAGGCAGTAGTAGCACTCAATTGATTAATAGGTTCTTGACTTAAAGATGCACCAACAATAATTGACGCAGCCAGTAAGTATGAAATTTATTTAGATTTCCATTTCCACATTCATCCCAAAGATTAGACACCATGACTTTTTTCATGTTGCCTTGTAACCCAACAACTATTAGAGCTACCTCATCATCTACAACTTCGTTACGTAGAACTTCCAGTCTGAGAAATTCTATAATTGCTTCTTTAGATGCCTCTGTTTCAATAAAATTAAACAACTCATGTAAGACACCAGAGTTTTTCATAGCTAGATGTTTTAAATGGCTAATTGCATCTTTTTGATTTGTGAAGAAAGGTACTTCCTCTATTTTTAGCCATTCATGAATAGCGATGAGCAAAAATTCATAATCAAAAGAGTATTAAAATGCTTGGGGATGAAATCGCTCAATTTACTGTCTCTTATCAGTTTTACACGATTTTTAATTCCTCTTGACTTTTTCCCAATTTCCTTAACTTCTGACCAATGATCAACGACTAAGAAAAAACTGGAGTAGGTTCGTCACACCTCTCCAGACAAGTCACGGAATTCAATTTCTGTTGCGGAAGCGGTCAGAATACCACTAGAGAAAAGTACTGCCTACCAAACTTTAGCTTCTGTCTCGAATCCGTATCTAAATTAACATTATTATTTAGTTGAGTTTGATAAGCACTGAAGACTAGCTTAAGAAAACCGTAACAATTGCTACAAACTATATCCTATCTGAGTTCTGTCTCGGTAACTTAGATTTACTGCTAAAAAAGCGAATTTTTGACGGCAATATTGCTTTCAATGTTGAATTTAAAGGGATTAGAGAAAATACAATTTTGAGTACCAAATACTGATACCTTTACCGAACAATACTCAGACCTGTTGGCAAATATACCTGTAGCCCTACCCCAAGAAAAAATTATTTGTTATGTAAACTCCTGTCTGTTCTAGACTTCAAAATCATAAGTGCAAATTAATAAATCTAATCAATCTAACTCCCATGTGTTCCTCAAGACAAAATTTGGGTTGTTGATATAAGCATTACATACAGTTTAGTGATTGGTCATTGGTCATTGGTCATTAGTACTGATAACAAAAAAATAAAAGACAAAGGACAAAGGACAAACCCATGCAACAGCCACTGACTATCAACCCAGAAAGAGAAAGAAAGAAGTGGGGTAAGCAGATTAAATTGTTGGCAAATTTACCTCTACTGACAACTCTGTGGACGGATTTTAAAATTATCTTTGATCGTGATCCAGCCGCCAATAATTGGTTAGAAGTATTAATCTGTTATCCTGGGGTTCATGCTTTGGCATTACATCGATTTGCCAATTGGCTGTTGCACAATCGGGTTCCCTTAATACCGCGTTTGGTATCTCATATAAGCAGATTGTTCACTGGTATCGAAATTCATCCCGGTGCAACCATTGGTAAGGGAGTATTTATCGATCATGGCATGGGGGTAGTAATTGGTGAGACTGCCATCATCGGAGATTATTGTTTGATCTATCAAAATGTGACTTTGGGTGGAACGGGAAAACAGACAGGAAAACGCCATCCAACGTTACAAGATAATGTTGTTGTCGGTGCAGGGGCAAAGGTTTTAGGCAATATTAATATCGGTAATAATGTTCGGGTTGGTGCGGGTTCGATCGTACTACGGGATGTACCAGATGGTTGCACCGTAGTAGGCGTTCCAGGTCGGATCGTTTCTCGCACCGGTCACGGTTGTCCTCTCGAACATGGCACATTACCCGATCCAGAAGCTAATGTTATTCGTTCCTTACTAGATCGCATTGAAAATCTAGAACGACAAGTACAGAAATCATCCATCTATCAACCTCAAAATCATGTATGAATCCACTCATCCTGATGCTTTTGTCAGTCAGGTAGCCAAAATTCACCGTAGCGATCGCTGGAGTGTCTATCGTCGCTTGCAAGAATTAAATATTTCCTGCTGGTGTCCGAAAGATGGCACGCTCTGGGTAGAAATCGACTGTTGCATCCACGCCATTTTGATTCGCAGTACCATACAGCAATTCGTCAGCACGCGATCAGAATTAACCAACTGGCTGGAACGATGCTGGTCAACAGAATTTGTCATTAGTAGGAGCGAACAGCCGTTTGCTCCTAAGGTCATTGGTCATTAGTCATTGGCGACCAAGAACAAAAGACAAATAACTATCAACTATCAACAATTAACCAAGAAAAATCATGACACAAACATTAGTCGTTCAACCATTTGGCGAAGTTGCCCATAATCCTATTGGTTTGGAGAGAGAAATCACGGTTTCCGTGTGTGAAGGCTTAAATCTTGCCCTGGCGAGTTTTCAAGGTCTATATCTGCAATATCAAAAGCATCATTTTGTAGTTGAAGGTTCGGAATTTTATTCCCTCCATCAATATTTTCAAGAAAGTTACGACGCAGTGCAAGGTCACGCTCACGATCTTGGCGAACGTTTGAACGGTTTGGGAGGTACTCCCGCAGCTAGTTTTAGTAAATTAGCAGAGCTATGTTGTTTTACCCCAGAAGACGATGGCATTTTTAATGGTCGTCAGATGATTCTCAACGATTTAGCCGCAGAACAAGCAATTATTGACTTAATTCGCCGTCAGGCAGCACAAGCTGAAAGTGTGGGCGATCGCGCTACTCGTTATTTATACGAGCAAATTTTGCTGGCTACAGAGGAAAGAGCCTTCCATCTCGATCATTTCTTAGCGAGCGATAGTCTTACTTTAGCTTTCGTCGGCAATTAAATAGTCATTTGTCATGAGTCTTTTGTCATTAAATTATCAAACGGATGACAAAAGACCAATAACTAAGGACAAATAGTCATGGAATTAAATTTTGAAGTCACGGAATTAGAGCAGTTTTTACAAGATGAGCTAACCATATCCTCAAAAGAAATTGCTTTGGTTAAGCAAAAACAAGAGGAATTAAATGCACCCATACCCATGTTGCTTTGGCAATACGGTTTAGTATCGCGATCAGGATTAGATTACATCTTTAATTGGATGGAAAAACGCTATTAACACGAATACTTGGAAATAAAGCCATAAAAGCTAATCGCTAAGAGCTTTTTAAAATATTGAGGAATAGATTTATGCCGTCAATTCAGATTAACGATACAACTTTACGGGATGGGGAACAAGCCGCGGGAGTTGCTTTTACACTCGAAGAAAAAGTTATCTTTGCTTCTTTAATGGATACCATTGGCGTGCAGGAACTAGAAGTAGGAATTCCGGCAATGGGAAACATTGAAACCGAAGCCATTAGCCAGATTGTCAAACTCGGCTTAAAGACCAAGCTTACTAGCTGGAATCGGGCGGTAAGATCGGATATTGATGCTTCTTTGGCTTGTGGTTTACAACGGGTACATATATCTATTCCTGTTTCAGAAATTCAAATTGCTGTTAAGTTTCAAGGTAATTGCCAGCTAGTTTGGGATAAATTACGGGATACTATCAGTTATGCTCGCGATCGCGGTTTGTATATTTCTGTTGGTGGTGAAGATTCTTCCCGCGCCGATGACAACTTTTTACTGGATGTGGCATTAGCGGCTCAGGATTGGGGAGCATCTCGGTTTCGTTTTTGCGACACGGTAGGTATTCTCGATCCTTTAACTACTCATAAAAAAGTTCAGCAGCTAGTCAATAGGCTGGTTATTCCCGTAGAGATGCACACTCACAATGATTTTGGCATGGCAACAGCCAACGCCTTAGCGGGAGTTAGAGCGGGAGCGACATCAGTTAATACCACCGTCAATGGTTTGGGTGAACGAGCGGGAAATGCTGCTCTAGAAGAAGTAGTGATGGCGTTGCATCGTATTTATGGTATTAACATCGGTATCGATACCAGTCAATTTAAAGCCATTTCAGAATTTGTTGTCGATGCCTCCGGGTGCGATGTTCCCCCTTGGAAAGCAATTGTTGGGAAAAATGCCTTTGCTCACGAATCTGGCATTCACGGACATGGCGTACTGCAAAACCCCGCTACCTACGAGCCATTTAATCCCGCAGAAGTAGGAAGAGAAAGAAGTTTGGTCATTGGCAAACATTCTGGCAAACATTTAATTACCAACCTCTTAAAACAATATGACATAACTTTATCTCAAGCAGAAACGCGATCGCTTGTCGATGCAGTACGGGACTTATCAGTTGAGTTGAAACGCAGCTTAACCCCAGACGAGTTATTAAATTTAATTCCAAATAATTAGTTATTTGTCCTTTGTCCTAATGACCAATGACCAATGACCAATAACCAATAACCAATGACAAAATCATGAAAGTAATGCTACATAAGAACGACTTGGGACATCTATCAGTTTATGTTCCCAAAAAAGATTTAGAAGAAGAAGTAGTTGAGCAGACCACTACTACTGAAGGACAAGTTTTAACCCTAGCAAATGGTTGGCAGTTAGCTTTCACCAATCTGACGGACGATATGAAACTACCTCAGACTTTGAATGCCAAGCGACTGTAAGAAAAGCTTTGGTTAGTATTTGGAAATCTTTATTGGTAACTAGATGCTAACCAAATACACACAACGATAGTGGAGATTATAATGTCATGTTAAAAGCATCTGATATTATGACTGACGACGTAGCTACTATTCGTGGTTCAGCTACAGTAGCCGAAGCCGTCAAATTAATGAAATTCAAAAATTTACGAGCTTTAATTGTTACTTTACGCAACAGCCAGGATGCCTACGGAATCGTAACCCACACTGATGTCGTTAACAAGGTAGTGGCTTATGGTAAGGACGCGGATAATATGCGCGTTTACGAAATCATGACCAAACCTTGTATTGTAATTAATCCAGATTTAGGTGTGGAATATGTGGCTCGGTTATTTGCTTTAACCAATATTCGGATCGCACCTGTAATCAAGGGTGAATTACTGGGAATTGTTTCAGAAAGCGACATCCTTTATAAAGGTGATTTTCTGGAAAATCCCAAAGTACCTTTGCTGCGTCGAGAATTAGACAAAGCAATTGAAGAAGCGATCGCTATTGCCAAAGCCAAAGGTGCAACTTCTCGTGAGTGTATCGATGCTTGGGCGTTAGTTGAAGATTTGGAAGCCGAAGCAATTTACCAAGAAGGAGTACAATCGCCAGATACTACTTCCTTCCAACAGTTTTGCTTGGATAATCCAGAAATTCTCAAAGTTCGGCACGAACAAACAGAACCCGCGATCGCGCTATAAGCTGTAAGCCAATTTTAAAGCTTAAAGCTTAATTGAATCTAGTAGGGGCATTGGTTAATGTCTCTACTTCTAACTCTAGTTTTCAATCAAGTTCTAAGTTATATAAACAAGAGATCTTTGCTGAAACTTGAGCAGAAAAATAACTTGAATTTCAGTTTTGGGAAGTTGGAGTAGTAATCCAAATCGACAACTAACTTAAGGAAAAAATCATGAAAAACCTCGAACGTACCCAAGAGGAAATTGTCACTATTTTAGTCCTCATTCTGACTCTCACTTTTACCTCAAGTAATCTTACCCCAGAGTCGTTTAAAAATAAATCTCTGACTGAAATTTTTCCCCTGACAGAAAGCCTTAATTAACCACAATAACTAATTTATCAACCATCTTAATCTTAATAGGAGTTACGATCATGGCAAAAATTGGGATTTTTTATGGCAGTACTGCTGGTGTAACTGAAGAAATTGCGGAAAAACTAGTGGAATACTTTGATGAAGATGCTTGCCAGCTTGTCAATATGGAAGATTTTGACGATTTTGACGATATGCTGCAATACGATTACTTACTTCTGGGTTCTTCTACCTGGGGTTCTGGAGAGGTGCAAAACGACTGGCGCGATCCTCTAGTGGATCTCGAAGATGAAAAGCCAGATTTTACAGGAAAAACCATCGCTTTTTTTGGGGCGGGAGACTGTGGCACTCATGGAGAAAATTTTGTCAGTGCTTTGGGTATTTTGTATGACTCTTTTAAAGCGGCAGGAGCAACTATAGTGGGCGATGTTCCTACAGATGGTTATACCTTTAATCATTCTTATGCAGTGCGAAACGGCAGATTTGTCGGGTTACCCATTGACGAGATTAATGAAAGCGATAAAACCGATGAGCGGATCGAAAATTGGCTGGAAATTCTCCGTCAATATTTTCCTCAGTAACCCAAATTAAATCGTGAAAAATACTCAAGACAGACTTTCCTGGTATGATGTCGAACCAGAAATCAAAGAATTATTGCTTTTAGCTAGCGAAAATTGGGAATATACCGGTTTAGCAGAACAATATATCAGGGAAGCCTTATCTCAAGCGGGTGATAATCTCGATGTTTTAATTGGAGCTTATCGTTTCTTTTTCTACAAACATCAACCTGCAACCGCACTTTCTATTGCTCAACAAGTGATTAATGCGATCGCCACCAAAGAAAATTTACCCACAGAATGGACGCAACTCAAACCAATTTTAAGCGATCGCGTCACTGATTCCCAAATCCGTCTTTATCTCAATGCTTATGCTGCAAAAGGTCTGATTCTGGCGCAACTGGGCAAAATTGAAGAGGCTAAAGCTATCAGCCAGAAAGTTAAAGAAATTGACGATAGCCGTCAGTTTTGTGCCACCACAGTCTTTGAAGTAATTACCAAATCTCCCGATGAAGACGAGGAATAAAGAAGGCAGGAGGTAATAAATAGGCAAATATTTATGAGTGACCACTAATCATTAACTACCAACCACTAAGGACAAAGGACTAAAGACAAATGACAAATAATCAACGCCAAGAAGAATATTATAAATTAATCGATCGCTTACTTCGTTGTCCTAATGGCAAAGAGCCAGAAATTTTAGATGCTAGTGCGGATTTGATCGATGAGAATTTAGTTCGCGCTATTATCCAAGTAGCAACAATTATGGCCCATGAAAATAATCAAGAAGCTTCTAAATTTCTAGTTTTTATTGCCCGTAAACTTGCCAGAGAATTGGGTTTGTATCCAGAATTGGCAGCGGAAACCTAAGTAATAATTAATAAGTAATAAGTAGGTATTGGTTGTAGCGGCATTGGAGCTTACTATGATCATGAGACTCAGAAATTTTTGGGAATTAATAAAGATATTCTTTATGTTCTAGCGATCGGACGTTAATCAATAATACGTTAATTAGTAGTACATAGTGTAGAGGTAGGGAACTGCCTCAAGCAACACTATCAACTCAATTAAATGCGAATAATTATCAATCATGAAAATTGCGAATAACATCACCGAACTTATTGGAAAAACTCCTTTAGTACGTTTAAATTCAATTCCCTTTACTGAAGGTTGTCTGGCGCAAATCGTCGTCAAACTAGAAAGCATGAACCCTGCGGCTTCAGTTAAAGACCGTATCGGAGTCAATATGATTAATGCGGCAGAAAAAGCGGGTTTAATTACTCCAGGTAAAACAGTATTAATTGAGCCGACTTCTGGCAATACGGGAATCGCTCTGGCAATGGCTGCTGCTGCTAAAGGTTATCAAATTATCTTAACCATGCCCGAAAGTATGAGTAAAGAACGCAGGGCGATGTTAAAAGCCTATGGAGCAAAGTTAGAATTAACTCCTGCTAGTGGTGGGATGAAAGGAGCGATCGCTCGTGCGGAAGAATTAGCTGCCACCATACCCGATGGGTTTATGCCCCAACAGTTTAACAATCCTGCTAACCCAGAGATTCACCGCCAAACTACAGCCGAAGAAATCTGGAACGATACAGACGGACAGGTCGATATTGTTATTGCTGGTGTGGGTACTGGAGGAACGATTACGGGTATTGCTGAAGTCATTAAACAGCGCAATCCCAACTTCAAAGCGATCGCTGTAGAACCTACTGGTAGCGACGTACTTTCGGGGGGAAGTCCCGGCAGTCATAAAATTCAAGGTATCGGTGCGGGTTTTGTTCCTCAAGTCTTAAATGTGGAACTAATCGATGAAATCGTTACCGTTAGCAATGAAGAAGCTTTTGAATATGGTCGTCGTTTGGCAAAAGAAGAAGGTTTACTTTCGGGTATCTCTTCTGGTGCAGCATTAGCCGCAGCCATCAAAGTGGGCAAGAGAGAGGAAAATGCGGGCAAGTTAATCGTAATGATTCAGCCGAGTTTTGGCGAACGTTATTTGAGTACGCCACTGTTCCAAGATTTGGAAGAGGAAAAGTCATTAGTAGGGGTTAGTTCGTAACAGAATCAGCGATCGCTTTTAATCGATAAACAATAGAGGACTTAAATCATGAAAACTAGCACAGCACGGGAAGCTCATTATCAAATAGAGGGTGAATTTCTCGGTTTTCTGCCCGATTCTGATGGCAAACTCAAGCACATTCAAGTGCAAGTAGGAGAGCGGATTCTGCCTATCAAATTAGCCAAAGAATTACGGGAAACTCTGGGACAAAAATTAATTGAAGGCGATCGCCTGTTAGTATCTCTCTCTCCTATAAGTAAAGCCAAGGCTGGTCAACTAAAACTCAAAAGCGATCGCGTTACTATTGTTAATTCTCAAGATCAACATTTAGTCTTAGAATCTTCTGCTAAATCGAAAAAAAATAAACAAGGCAAAATGCTGCTGTGTCGCAAGTCTAGCTGTGCTAAACGGGGCGGAAAACGACTTTATAACGCTTTAATTGAAACCCTAAATAAATTGGGATTACAAGACGTGGTAACCATCGAATTAACTGGCTGTCAGAAGCAATGTAAAAAAGCTCCCAGTTTGATTTTGATGCCAGGTAAAGTTAAACACGCTTACGTCAATCCTCAAGAACTTACTTCTTTGGTAGAAGCTCATTATTTGTAGTTTTTTGTCATTTGTCCTTTGTCATTGGGGTAGGGAATTGGCAAGCATGATGTAATTATTTTTTGGTTGCTTCTATACTTCCCTATACCCCTAAACCTTTACTATCCACGCGATATTCATTGGATTGGGATTGAGCCAAATACTTATGTGTATCCTTACCTTCAACAAGAAGCAGAACGAGTAGGCTTAAACATTGACATCAGAAGCGAAACTGCCGAACAGTCAAATGCAGAAGATAACAGCATTGATGTGGTAGTCAGTGCGCTGGTTTTGTGTTCGGTAGAAAATCTATCTACTGTGCTGCAAGAAATTCTTCGGGTACTAGCGATTGTCAGCCCTCAGATTATTGGCGTGGCAGTTAAGAAGAAAGCGTAATTGCAACATAGTGTAGAAGGCGATCGCCGCAAAAAACTTGGTGTTGTATTGAGTTACTGGCAATTAATAACTTAAAGCAAAAAATATGTTTTATCTTTAAGAATTGCGTTGTTACCTTGAGGGTCGATCTCTCCCTATTCATTGATTGGTTATTGTAACAACATAAAGTATTTTTCATTTTTAGATTGAAATAAATTGTAATTCAAATCAGGTGAGATTCGCTAAAAATCTGGCATTGTAGCCACTAGGGAAAAATCAACGCTAAAAATTTCGTTATCAGTACTCATACTTAATATTCGGAGAGGTAAATTATTATGGGCATCGATCTCAAGGCCGACATGGTTAGTTCGATCGATAGTTTGGAAAGATTGGCTATTCATAATTCTAATCAGATTCAACCCCACGGAATTGTTTTAGTTTTGCAAGAACCAGAATTAAAGATAGTCCAAGTTACTACCAATAGCTATCGCGTGTTTGGCATTCCCCCACAAGAGATGCTTGATCGCACTTTAGAAGAACTGCTCGATCCAGTGCAGATTGATCGCATTCAAGCTAGTTTAGAGCAAAATAATCTCGATTTTATCAATCCCAGCAAAATCTGGGTTAGAAGACAGGGGGATGAATATGTCATCTTTGATGGAGTATTTCACCGCAATAGTGAGGGAGTACTAATTTTGGAGTTAGAGCCGGCAACTTCTCAAGAAAATATCCCTTTTTTGAGTTTCTACCATTTAGCCAGAGCTTCTATCGATCGCTTGCAAGATACTTCTAGTTTGCGAGATTTCTGTCAGATTATTGTTCAAGAGGTACGCAAAGTTACGGGATTTGATCGCGTCATGTTGTATAAATTTGATGCCGACAATCATGGTGCGGTAATTGCCGAAGAGAAACTAGGGCAATTAGAATCTTATCTCGATCTCCATTATCCAGAATCTGATATTCCCAAACCCGCCCGCAAACTGTTTAGTTCTAATTGGATTCGACTGATTCCCGATACTCATGCTGAACCGGTAGAACTCTTTCCCCTCAAACACCCTCAAAGCGATCGCCCGCTTGATTTAACCCTCTCAATTCTCCGTAGTCCTTCATCCTGTCATTTAGAATATCTCCATAATATGGGTGTGGGAGCATCTTTAACCATCTCCTTAATTGAAAATGGCAAACTTTGGGGCTTAATTGCCTGTCACCATTTAACTCCGAAATATGTCTCCTACGAACTGCGGAAAGCTTGCGAATTCTTAGGTAAAGTAATTTTTTCCGAGATTTCTAACTGGGAAGAAACCGAAGACTATGACTATCGCATGAAATTAGCTATGGTGCGATCGCAATTAGTAGAAAATATGACCCAATCGGAAAATCTAGTGCGGGGTTTAATTGATGATGAATCTCTGTTATTAGATTTAGCTGATGCTGCGGGGGCGGCTATTTGTTTGAATGGTATTTGGACAACAGTAGGAGAAACCCCTGAAGATGAAGATTTAAACCTGTTGATGCAATGGCTACATAAAAATATTGCCGAAGAAGTATTTGCCACCGATTCTTTAGCTCGTATCTATACTGATGCCGACAAATATAAAAATGTTGCCAGTGGCTTGTTGGCAATGAAAATTTCTCGTAGAAATTATCTATTATGGTTTAGACCGGAAGTTACTCAAACCGTTAATTGGGGAGGCGATCCCAATAATGCCTACGAAACCATCGAAACCGAAGGAATGTTGCGCTTATCCCCCCGTAAATCCTTTGAATTGTGGAAACAAACAGTACGCCTGACTTCCTTACCCTGGAAACAAGTAGAAATTAATGCCGTTAAAGAATTAAGACAAGCCATTGTCAATATCGTACTGCGTCAAGCCGATGAATTGGCTCTCTTAGCCAGGGATTTAGAGCGTTCTAACGCCGAATTAAAAAGATTTGCCTATGTCGCTTCCCACGACTTACAAGAGCCTCTCAATCACGTTTCTAACTACGTACAGTTGCTAGAAATGCGTTACGGCGATCGCTTGGATGAAGATGCTAAAGATTTTATCGGTTTTGCCGTCGATGGCGTTCATCTGATGCAAACTTTAATTGATGATGTTCTGGCATACTCGAAAGTGGATACTCAAGGTAGCGAATTTACTCTTACTGATGCAGACATCGCTTTAGGACAGGCACTAACCAACTTACAAAAACGCATCCGCGAAAGCAACGCTAGCATAATTACTCACGATCCCCTACCAACCTTAATGGCAGACGGAACGCAGTTAATGCAATTGTTCCAAAACTTAATCGGTAATGCGATTAAATTCCGCAGTGCTGCACCTACTGAAATTCATATTGCCGCCGAACGTTTAGAAGACGAATGGCTCTTTTCTATTCAAGACAATGGTATCGGTATCGATCCTCAATTTAGCGATCGCATTTTTATAATTTTTCAACGCCTCCATACCAGAGATGAATATCCAGGTACAGGTATGGGTTTAGCAATTTGCAAAAAAATTCTTGAATGTCATCGGGGTAAAATCTGGGTTGAATCAGAATTAGGTAAGGGATCGACATTCTACTTTACAATCCCGGTAGGAGGAAGTGAGCGTGAGAGAAACGGACGAAAAGCCAAAAATTATTCTGTTGGTGGAGGACAACAAAGCTGATATTCGCCTAATTGAAGAAGCTCTCAAAAATAGTTCTATTGCTTACCAAATGGCAACGGCGAGAGATGGCGTAGAGGCAATGGCTTACCTCCGTCAAGAAGGAGAATATGTCAACGCGCTGCGCCCCGATTTGATTATCTTGGACTTAAACTTACCAAAAAAAGATGGTCGAGAAGTATTGGGGGAAATTAAAACTGACCCCAAACTCAAACGAATTCCCGTAATCGTACTAACTACTTCGAGCAATGAGGATGACATTCACCAAAGCTACGATTTAAATGCTAATTGCTACATCACCAAATCTCGCAATCTCAGCCAATTATTCGCGATCGTCAAACGGATCGAAGAATTTTGGCTGGCTACCGTTACTCTACCCTCTGATTGAACATTGAATATTAAACATTAAATGGTCAATAATAAATGATCGATGACCAATGACTAATGACTAATAACTAATTACTGATAAATGTCTGAAAGTCCAGTTAAAATTTTACTGATTGAAGATGATGTAGCAGAAGCGAGACTTTTACAAGAAGTTCTTAAAGGTTTTAGTTTGACGCTGTTTTGTTTAACTCACGTTAAAAGATTGCAAGAGGGTTTAGAACAACTAAAAAAAGACAATTTTGATGTAATTTTGTTGGATTTAACGCTACCAGATAGTCAGGGATTGACATCTCTAGAAATTTTGGTTAATCGCATTCCTCATTTACCAATTGTAGTCTTAACTAATACTAATGACGATCGCCTGGCGGTTGAAGCGGTCAGACAGGGGGCGCAAGACTATTTAGTTAAACGGCATATTAATATCGATGTTCTAGTTCGTTCTTTACAATATGCTATTGAACGTCAAAAAGTCTCCGATTTATTGCGAGAAACTAATCAAAACTTAATTGCTCAAATAGAACACAAAACTGCCGAGTTAATGAAAGCCAAAGAAATCAATCAGCTTCAATCAGAACTGGTTTCCATGTTTTCTCATGATTTTCGCAGTCCTTTAACTACAGTTTTATCTTGTGTTGAATTATTACAAAACAAAAGCGATCGCTTAAATGAAGAGAAAAAAGCTTATCTGTTTCAGATGTTACATAGTGCTAGTAAGAATATGGTGCAATTATTAGATGAAGTTTTATTAGTAGGTAGAACCGAATCTGGAACTTTGGAATGTCAACTCAGTCAACTGGATTTAGCAAGTTTTTGCTTTCAATTAATTGAAGAATTACAAATTAATGCTGACAAAAAACACATTCAACTAATTTTTAATTACGATCGCTCTTTAGCAGAATCTTTGTGGGACGAAAATCTACTCAGACATATTTTAGGTAACTTGTTAGCCAATGCTATTAAATATTCTCCAGAACACAGTAAAATTGAATTTACCTTGATCAAGAGCGATCGCCAAGTCATCTTCCGCATTCAAGACTGGGGAATTGGTATTCCTCAAGAAGATTTACAACATCTTTTTGAACCATTTCATCGCGCCAGCAACGTTGGTAGAACCCCAGGTACGGGGTTAGGACTGGCGATCGTTAAAAGTTGCGTTGAAACCCATCAAGGTCAAGTAATCATAGATAGTGAACTCAACGTCGGTACGACAGCCACTGTTACTTTACCAGTCATTATAAGTCATTAGTTTTTTGTCACCCGTTCCCCGTCTTGAAAAGACGGGGCTTGCGGGTGACCGTTGGTCATTAGTAGGGGCGTTGCCCGCCCCTACAGTCATTTGTACTGAAATCAAAAGAATTAAATCTGACTGCCCATAGGTTTAATCTTTAATTTACCAGCCAATTAAATAGCGGCTATTTTTGGATAAAACTCTTTTAATGCCCATGGCGATCGCTATAGAAATAATCAAGACAATTGAAGTGGATACTATTAAGGTTAATAAATTCCCTTGATAATCTAAATTGAAGCGTTTAGTTAAGCTGATTATTATGTCTATAACCCACGGATGAATAAAGTAAATAGCAAAACTGGTTTCTGCTGTTTTCTTTAAACTAGGAAGATCACTGGTTTCATAATCATCTAAAATTGACATAAATAGAAAACACAATAATAGCTTTTGAATTAAGTTAATGTCTGGGACATCAATGGTAAAAATATCTTTGTGAAAATTACCAGTTTCTTTAAACAAATAAACTTGAACAAAACCCAGGGCGATCGCGATTAACAAAATAGCAATTCTTTTATTTTTCAAGTAACTATATATTTTTTGTTGATTAATCGAACTATAAATACCCAAAAGATACACGGGCAAAAAGTAAATTAATGAATGAATTGTATTAATATTATCTACTGGACGATGAATAGTTAGGGATATTGCCAAGAAAAAACAAATTGCTTTGAGTAAATAGTTATTTTTAACTAGCGTAATTATTAATGGCGAGATAGCAAACAGCAGAATGGCCATTGGTATATACCAATAAGCATAAGATATACTTCCTGTTAGTAAATACCACGCCACGGATAAAATTGGGCGGTCTTGTAATTTGCTAGGTAGTAGTTGTCCACCATTACCCAAGAAAACTATATAGATAATCGGTACAATGGAAAAAAATAAATAAGGTAAAAGTACATATTGTAACTTTTTGCTCATAAACTTTTGATAATCAAATCTATTGAAAAAAATATGATGAAATAAAAAGCCAGAAATAAATACAAAATAGACACTGCCATTAAGTGTTAAAGAGTAAAAAACTTTTTCGAACTTATGAGCTACCTGCCAATTAGATAGTTCATAGCAATGTCCCAAGACAATCAAAACAATGGCAATACCTCTAAAATAATTTATCGAATTAATAAACTTTTTTTTAACTGATTTAGATGTTTTAAGCATTATTCAATGTAGAGTACTGCTGTAATAAGTAATAAGTAATAAATCATGCTATTTCTTAAATATTTCAACTATAAATTATTTTACATTGGCTTTATGCTGATCACACTGAGCAGTTTATTTGGCTGTCAATCATCTCAAATTAATATTATTAACGTGGAAAGGCAAAAAAGCGGTAAAGTTGTCTATCTTACTGGTCAAGTAACTCATTTAGCTCCCTTCGTAGATAATGCTGCCTATCAGCTACAAGATAGTACTGGCAGTATTTGGGTAGTGACATCACTAACTCCACCAAAATTGCATTCAAACATTAGCATAAAAGGCAAAATTCAATATCAAAGTTTATCTTTTGCCGAAATAGATTTAGGCGAGTTTTACATTATCGAGTTACAACAGTTAAAAGCACCTGTAAGGTAATAAGTTTCATGAAAAATCTGACTCAACAGCAACTTATTGTTTATCCTGGCAATACTACTATGCCGCTAGCTGAAGAAACTCTAGTTCCCGTAGCTATGGCAATTATTTATCAGCAGGGAAAGTTTCTCATGCAACTGAGAGATAATATTCCAGGTATACTTTACCCTGGAGTTTGGGGGTTATTTGGTGGTCATTTAGAGTTGGGGGAAAGTCCCGAAATAGGACTCAAAAGGGAATTAATTGAAGAAATAAATTATTCAGTAGAGCTAGTTGAAAAGTTCGCCTGCTATGGCGATAAGAAAATAATTCGTCATATTTTTCATCTACCTTTGTTAGTAGAAATTGAAGCATTAGAGCTTAATGAAGGTTGGGACTTGGGGTTAGTCTCTACTGAAGATATTCTTCGTGGTTATTGCTATTCCGAGCGAGCAGGAGAAGAACGACCACTGGGAGACACCCATCAAAAAATTCTTTTAGATTTTATTGACTCTAAGCTTACAAGCATAAGTTTTTAACACCGTTACTAATTATCTTTTACTTAAAAAAATAGCAAAATGTTATACATAATATATAAAGATGTCTTTTTATACTCTAATCCATCTTTGTGAATATTCAAATTAAAATCTTATTGTAATAGTTTTGGTTCCCCTTCTGCTTATGACTTATCCTCGCCACCGTTCTGGTTTTCTACAAAATTTGCTACGATTTAACCAAAATCATGGAAAAATGCTGAAATTGATGGGTGTACTCGCTACGACATCCTTACTAGTATCCCAAAGCAGTTCTCCAGTCAAAGCAGCCTTAGAAGATAGCCCAAAAACCATAGTTGATGAAGTATGGCAGATTATTCATAATGAATTTGTTGATCGTGACTTCAACCACGTAGATTGGCAGATTCAACGGCGAGAATTATTGCGAAAGAACTACACCAACAATAAAGAGGCATATCAAGTTATTCGCCAATCATTGAAAGAGTTAGGAGATCCCTATACACGATTTCTCGATCCAGAAGAATTTCAAGACTTAACTAATCAAACATCGGGAGAACTATCAGGGGTAGGTATTAAACTGACCATTGATGATGAAACTAAGCAATTAACTATAGTTGAACCAATCCAAAACTCCCCTGCTGCCGCCGCAGGACTCAAATCAGGCGATCGCATTTTGCGGATCGATAATCAACCTACTAGATTGATGACTATTGAGCAGGCATCAGCAGCAATCAAAGGAGAAGTAGGTACGCCAGTAAATCTGGCAATTTCCAGAGACGGAAAACCCAATTTTGATGTCGTCTTAGAAAGAGCGCAGATCGAACTACCTGCGGTGAATTACACCCTCAATCAAGAAGGTGGTACTAAAGTTGGCTATATCAAATTAGATGAATTTAGTTCTCACGCTGCCGAACAAATGCAAAAAGCGATCAAAGACCTCAGTGAACAACAGGCATCTGGTTTTATCTTAGATTTGAGAGGCAACCCAGGAGGATTATTATTCTCTAGTGTAGAAATTGCGCGGATGTGGATGGAGAAAGGGGCAATTGTTTCCACTATCGACCGTAAAGGAGGCAATCAGAAGTTTTCTGCCAATGGTCAAGCTTTGACTAATTTACCTTTAGTAGTTTTAGTAGATGGTTATTCGGCAAGTGCTAGCGAAATTTTAGCTGGAGCATTAAAAGAAAATCAACGAGCTACGGTAGTCGGCACGAAAACTTATGGTAAAGGAACGGTACAATCGGTACATTCTCTATCTGATGGCTCTGGTTTAGCAGTAACTATTGCCCGTTATTATCCTCCTAGTGGTCTGGATATCAATCACAAAGGAATTGCTCCAGATATTGAAGTAGACCTAAGTAGGGAAGAACAAGTTCAATTGAGTATTAATCCCGCCCTCATCGCCACAGCAGCAGACCGCCAGTATGCCAGAGCAATTTCCATTTTGCAAAGCCCCCATATCGGTAAAACTCAACCAACTCCTACATCAATGAACATCCGTTAAAATATAATCATAGTAGTATAAACATTCTCTGTCGATCCGATGTGGATTGGCATTTTTTTTGAGGCTCTACCATAAAAGAACCAAGCTGCGGTTTGCCTGGTGAAGAATATCTCCAATTAGTTTTTTTATTGTGCGATTGGATACATCAATGTCAGTATTTAAGAGATATTAATAGAGTTGACTGAAGAAATGTTTTGTGTATTATGACTACTCGGTACTTTACTTTAGTTCACTACAATTAACATTAGTATATAATCCCAGGCACATTAAATGTAAACCACAGGAACGGCATTGTATCTAAAACACTCTATTTAAAGGAATATTTGATATCAATTATTAATATGAACAGCACAAAAGATCAAGCATCACTTCCTCATATAGTTATTGTCGGTGGCGGATTTGGCGGACTGTATGCAGCAAAATCTCTCAAAAATGCTCCCGTTAGAGTTACTTTAATCGACAAACGCAATTTTCATTTATTTCAACCCTTACTATATCAAGTAGCCACGGGAAGTCTATCGCCAGCCGATATTGCTTCTCCTTTACGAGTAATTTTAAGCAAGCATAAAAATACTCAAGTATTGCTCGACAAAGTTGTCGATATCGATCCCGAAACAAAACAAGTTTTTCTCGAAGGTAAAGACCCTTTAAATTATGATGCCTTAATTGTCGCTACGGGAGTAAGCCATCATTATTTTGGTAACGAGCAATGGCAAACCGACGCACCAGGCTTAAAAACCGTTGAAGATGCTTTGGAAATGCGCCGTCGTATCTTTATGGCATTTGAAGCAGCAGAAAAAGAAACCGATGCTCAAAAACGTAACTCATTATTAACTTTTGCGATCGTAGGTGGCGGGCCAACAGGAGTAGAACTAGCAGGAGCGATCGCCGAAATTGCTCATAAATCTGTTAAAGATGACTTCCGCGATATCGATACTACTCAAACCAAAGTAGTCTTGTTTGAAGGTATGGAGCGAATTTTGCCCCCCTATCCCGAACAGTCTTCTGCTCAAGCAACACAAGCTTTAGAAGAATTAGGAGTGGAAATTAGAACTAAAACTTTAGTTACTAATATTGCCAATAATACTCTAACTTTCCGTCAGGGTGATCTCGGCGCAGCCGAGGCACGTAGCGATCGCCCTGAAACTTTAGAAGCTCATACAATTTTATGGGCAGCAGGAGTTAAAGCTTCGTTTATGGGTAAAGTTTTAGCCGAGCGAGCAGGTGCTGAATTAGACCGTACAGGAAGAGTTATAGTCGAGCCAGATTTGAGTTTAAAAACTAATCCCGATATTTTTGTAATTGGGGATCTAGCTAATTTTTCTCACCAAGGCGATCGCCCGTTACCTGGAGTTGCCCCAGTAGCAATGAAAGAAGGGGAATATGTGGCGGAAGTAATTATCAGACGCATTCAAGGTCAAGTAATTAAACCGTTTGAATATTTTGACTTAGGCAGTTTAGCTGTGATCGGACAAAACAAAGCCGTAGTTAATGTAGGTTCTGCCAAACTTTCAGGCTTTTTAGCTTGGTTAATTTGGGTATTTGCTCACATTTACTATCTGATCGAATTTGATAATAAGTTAATTGTGATGATTCAGTGGGCGTGGAATTACATTACTCAAGGTCGAGGTGCGCGACTAATTACGGGTAAATCGGCTCTTCCTCTGGAATTAGACAAACCAGATTTAGAGATGACTAGTGCTAATAAACAATATCAATTGGTAGAAAATTAAGCAATTAACACCCGGTCTGCCAGTAATAATTTGAGTCGATCAGGTTCGGCAGCAGCTAGTTCCACTACCGCTTTTTCCTTACCGCGCCACAACAAACGAACGCTGCGAATGGCAATCTGTTGTTCGCGGCATTGTTTCATTAACATAGCTAGAGTTCCGGCTTGATCGTCCAATTCTACCAATAAAGCATCTCCACTAACTGCTTGGTAATTAACCTGACTCAAAATTTCGGCAGCGCGGTTGGTATCAAAAGGCAGGGAATGACCGTAACAACGACCGATATCTAAAGTCTGATTTAAAATTTTTAAAGCACGGTCGCGATCGCTCACTTTGAGTTTAATTAAACTTCCTTCTTCCAGTTTAATAGCAGTCAATCCTTCAATGGAAATTCCTACCGAAGCTAATGCCGAGGAAACGTCTGTTAGTAAATTGGTATCTTCATTCCCTACCAGAATAATTTCGCTACTACTGCCTTGAATGGGAGTTTCACAAGCAGTAACCGATTCGACAACTGGAACTTCTACTGGTTTAGCGGCAGCGATATCAGCAACCAAGCGATCAATTTGTTCCTTCGTGACGTGAGGCATGGTAATTAAGTGAGAAATATTACCCTGACAGGCTAGCTGCCACCGTTGTGTCACGGAAGCCGCAGGACGAGTGAAAACTACAGTATTGGCATAAGGATGTCGCCAAGCATCACAGTTTAATTGATTTAGGCGAGCGATCGCATAGTCTGACATTTGTAGGCAATTAGGAATAATCTGTTTAAATCCACTAATACCAACAGTGTGAAATGCGTACCACAGAAATAGGGGCGTAATAGCATTACGAGAACCGCTTAAGGTAGTATCCAAGGTGCCGATGTATTCTACACTTTGAGCGATACGGTCTACGTTACGTTTTTTTGCCAGCACCACTCCGCAGGGAATGGGAGAACCGATCATTTTGTGACCGCTAATGGAGATACTATCAATTCCCGATGAAAAATTCCAAGGGGGAGGATGATCAATAAACGGCAGAATCATCCCTCCCAAAGCAGCATCGGCATGGAGATAGTGGCGACTCAAAGCCAGATCGCTAAAGATTTGTCTGATACCCGCAAGGTCATCTACTGCCCCTTTCATAGTAGTTCCGATGGTGGCACAAATAATTGGCGGGACATCTCTATGGATACGCAGGGTTTCTTGAAGGTCATCTAAATCCATCGTGCCATCAGCTTGACTGCGAATCATGATGCTGTGCAAACCCAAACAGCGTAAAATTTTATCGATAGAATAGTGAGCATCCTGAGAATAATAAACAATACCTTCAGGTAATAATTCTCTTGCCAGAAATAATCCGTAATGATTACCTTCCGTACCGCCATTGGTAATGTATCCCCAAGTTGTTCCTTCTGGTGCTTGGGTTAAGGAGTGAAAAATTTCCAATACTTCTCGTTCAAAATCGTGACTATTTAAATGGTAGTTACTGGGTAAATAAGGATCGCCAACATTGTTGATGGGATACTGTAAAAATCGGTAAAGTGGCGAATAATCGAAGATACCGTTGCAGGGATAACCTAAAAATGATTCTGATTCCCGTTCAATTTCTCGATAAAAGTTATCCAAACGTTGTTCGTCTGTTGCAGATAGCGAAAAATCTGAAAGCCATGGCGATCGCATAACCTTTCCCCAGAAACAATAAATGGAGTTAACTCGCAAGCTCAACCCAAACGAAATCGACTGTTTTTCTATAGTAATGCTTGCAATCGTTATTACTTTTATTTTATCAATTGTTTTTTTGTATTTGAAATTTTGTTTAATTCAGTAATATTTTAAAACCGCTATAGTACTAAATCCTTCATGCTTCATCCTTTCCTCCTTGCTGCCAGTACTTGTAAGCCGTATAAGCCAAAGTTACTACTCCGATAATAATTGGGGCTTCGTCGATTTCAAATTTAGGATGGTGCAGGGGATAATTAGGGCGATCGCGATATCCCACTCCCAAACGAAACATACACCCAGGAGCTTTCTCTAAATATACAGAAAAATCTTCTGCCCCCAAAGAAGGTTCGGGTAAAATTTCCACACATTCATTACCCCAAGTCTCTCTAGATGCTGCTTCTAAAATTTGAGTTAATTTCAGGTCGTTTTGTACTGAAGGGACTCCCCGACGATAATTTACTGCGCATTTTGCCTCATAAGTCTCACAGGTATGGGTGACGATATTTTCAATCCACTGAGGAAGATTTTCATGACTTTCGGGATGAAGAGAGCGCACTGTTCGGAATAATTCAAGGCGATCGGTCAATTTTTTGCCGTTGGCTAGTCGTCAAAAGTAGAAAGCATCTCCACTAACTGCTTGATAATTAACCTGACTCAAAATTTCGGCAGCGTGGTCAGTATCGAAAGGCAGAGATTAAATCAAATGTTATTTTTTAGGGCGATCGTGGGCTTCCATCGCTGCTCCCGTTGCTCCCTCATTTTCTAATTAATTACGCCTACCTACTTATCTCTATTATTTTGATAAGCTAATGTGCGTTTAAATTGTGAATTTACTTGTTAGTAATTAATATCTTTCTCCCCTGCTTCACGGTCATCACAAGCTTTGGAGAATGAAATAGCCCTGCTTCCTCTGCTCCCTCTGCTCAATCTTAAGTAACCAATTTAAATGCGATCTGAGCTTACACAGATCATACCTTTGAACTCATAATTTTGTTAATAAAATCGGCTTCAATTATTTAGGCTATCTATTTGATTAAAGCTGCTCATGTTATCCGTAATAGTACCAAATCTGAAATTATTTAATTAATAACTAGTACGCGCTTCAGTTTGATCGCAAAAAAATTTTCTATGAGTTAAAACTTTATTTAATTCTACTAAGTTTTTCTTGTCTTCATCCTAACTTAATTTTTAAAAATCAGTATTTTCATTAGTTTACTTTGATGAGTAGTAGTTGTTACTTTTGAAATACTAAACGCAATTAAATAAATATTTAGATTTAATTGCCACAAATAAACAATACAAAAACTATTAAAAATAAACAGTACTCAGCTAACATAATGTCCAATCTTAAATTTAAAAAATTTATTGCTATAGCTTCTTTAGCAATTTTAATGACAGTAACATTAGGAACACAGTCAGTATTTTCTAATAATGGTAATGGTAATGGTAATATTTCTTGCAAAAGTAATAACGGTCATGGTAACAATGCACCCATTGATATTACTTTAAATGACGGAACTCGCATTGTCGGAACTTATGACCCTAGTAATCCGGGAACAGCCTCGGCTAATAACAGACTAACGGTAACAAGAAGTGATGGTAAAAAAAGTAGTTACAATAGCTTAACTGCTGCTCAGCAAACAGAATTTCAAAGTAAAGTATCAGATATTGAGTTAAGTGGTCTGGGTTCTGGAGGCTCAGGAGATTGTCAAATACCAGAAAAACTAGAACTAACAGGTACAATTAGAGACTTTAAAGGTTATCGAGCAGGTAGTAATGGAAATCTAGTCAATGGCGGCCATCCAGATTTTGAACGTAAACCTAATACAGATAAGAACCCTCAAGGTCAACCATTCCAATATGGTTTAGATACAGGTATTACAACTAATACTCTTGGTGCGGATAAAAAACCTGTATACGCAGGAGGGAGTTTTTCCACCACAACCAAAGCAAATTTTGATCAATGGTATCGGGATGTACCTGGTGTCAATCAAAGTGTTCCATTTTCAATTGAGCTAACTCGCAATAATAATGGACTTTATACCTATTCCAATAACTCCTTTTTCCCTATTGACGGTCAGCTTTGGGGTAATGAAGGACGCAACAAAAACTTTCACTTTACTTACGAACTGCACACTCAATTTACCTACCAAGGTGGCGAAGTTTTTGAATTCGTTGGTGATGATGATGTTTGGGTTTACATTAACGGTAAGAAAGTTATTGATATAGGTGGGGTTCACAGTGCGTTAACACGAACAGTCAACCT
This sequence comes from Pleurocapsa sp., assembly GCA_050330335.1. Classification (GTDB taxonomy): domain Bacteria; phylum Cyanobacteriota; class Cyanobacteriia; order Cyanobacteriales; family Xenococcaceae; genus Waterburya. The sequence continues at coordinate 45,639 of JBHJNX010000146.1, forward strand.
AGATCAAGTTGCTAGCGAAATTGGACTAGAAATAGGCAAAACCTATGATTTAGATTTCTTCTTTGCAGAAAGACATACTACTCAATCCAATTTCACCATTACCACCAGTCTGGTATTAGCGAATGCTCCTGATTTATCTCAACAAGATAGTGATGGTGATGGTATTCCTGATTCTGTAGAAATAGGCCCAGACCCCAATAATCCCATTGATACTGATGGCGATGGTATTCCTGACTATTTAGATACAGATAGTGATGGTGATGGTATTCCTGATTTTGTAGAAGCAGGCCCAAACCCCGATAATCCCATTGATAGTGATGGTGATGGTATTCCTGATTATTTAGATACAGATAGTGATGGTGATGGTATTCCTGATGCTGTAGAAGCAGGCCCAAATCCCGATAATCCCATTGATAGTGATGGTGATGGTATTCCTGATTATTTAGATACAGATAGTGATGGTGATGGTATTCCTGATGCTTGGGAAGAAATTGGTGATGCTAATGGTAACGGTCAACCAGATACTCAAGACGGTTTACCCAACAATGATGTAGATGGTGATGGAATTCCTAACAGGCTAGACCCTGATAGTGACGGCGATGGCTTCCCCGATAATATAGACCCTAATCCCTATAAAATAGACTTTGCCGACTAAGTTAATCTTTAACTAAATCTCGACTATACTTTCTAAATTTGAACTGATCCCACTTATATATATAAGTGGGATTTTTTGCTGTTGCTGGGGGGGGAGGCTACTCGCTTCTTTACCATACCAATTGGAAAAAGTAACGAGAGACTTAATAAATCTTTTTAAAATTATCAATTTTTAATTGATAGTATTTTCATGTGTTATTTTGAATTTTGAATTCAAAAAATGGTCAGGACGTGGGCGTATAAACTCTGCGAGAAACCCACAGAGACAGCCACTCCGCAAGGGAATCCGCGAATTAAAACTAAGTCTTCATTAGAATTCTAGTAGCATTGAGAATCGCCATTAATGCTACACCCACATCGGCAAACACCGCTTCCCATAAACTTGCTATTCCTATTGCTCCAAGTAAAATAAACACTCCTTTAACTGCCATTGCCAGAATGATGTTTTGCCAGACAATAGAGTGGGTTTTACGCGCTATACTTATTGCTTCGGCTACCTTAGAAGGGGCATCATCCATTAACACCACATCGGCAGTTTCTATGGCTGCATCTGAACCTAAAGCTCCCATGGCTATTCCTATATCTGCTCTGGCAATTACAGGTGCGTCGTTGATCCCATCGCCGACAAATGCCACTTTGCTTTTTTTATTTGATTTATGAATATACTCCTCGATCGCCTCTACCTTATTTTCTGGGAGTAATTCGGCTTTATAGGTATCTAAACCAAGTTTGTTGGCAACATTCTTAGCTACAACTCGGTTATCTCCCGTCAGCATTACGGTTTCCCTGACTCCTGCTTTTTTCAATTTGGCGATCGCTATAGCTGCATCTTCTTTAATTCTGTCGGAAATTAAGATATAGCCAGCATATTTACTATCTATGGCTAAATGAACTACCGTACCTTCAACATTGCAGGTATCGTGTTCTATCTGTTCTCTATGTAACAAGCGATCGTTTCCTGCTAAAACTGATCTTCCCCGAACTTTAGCTCGTATCCCATGTCCTGGAACTTCCTCATAATCGGTGACATCAGTATCGGTAATTCCACCATCATAAGCTTCCATAATTGATCGCGCTACAGGATGATTGGATTGAGATTCAGCGATCGCAGTAACGGTTAACAATTCTGGTTCGCTATAGCCGTTATAGGGAGTTACTTGAGTTACTTGAAATACCCCTTCAGTTAACGTTCCGGTTTTATCAAAAATCACGGTTTTGACATCGGTTAAAGCATCGAGAAAAGTCGAACCTTTAACTAAAATTCCTCTTTTGGCTGCACCACCAACCCCACCAAAGTAACCGAGAGGAATACTGATAACTAATCCACAGGGACAAGAAATAACTAATAAAACCAATGCTCGATACACCCATTGTTCCCTAGTTGCACCGGAAATAAGTAATGGCGGTAAGATGGCAACTGCTAGAGAGAGAAAAACTACGATGGGGGTATAATAACGGGCAAAACGAGTAATAAATTTTTCTGTGGGGGCTTTTTTACTGCTGGCATTTTCTACTAAGTCCAAAATCTTAGCGATAGAAGATTCAGCAAATAGTTTGGTAACTCGAACTGTTAAACTACCGGTTTGGTTAATTACTCCAGCTAAAATTGCTTCTCCTTCTCTTACCGTGCGAGGGATGGATTCTCCTGTAAGTGCTGAAGTATCTACTTGAGAACTTCCCGCTAATATCTCCCCATCTAAAGGAACTTTTTCCCCTGGTTTGATCACAATAGTATCCCCGACTGCTACTTTCTCTGGTGCAACCTCTCTGATTACCCCATCAATCACTAAATTTGCTTGATCTGGACGTACTTCTAATAATGACTTAATCGAACGACGCGATCGCCCGACAGCGAAACCTTGAAACAATTCTCCAACCCCGAAAAACAGCATCACCGCTACACCTTCCGGTATTTCGTGAATTGCGATCGCTCCCAAGGTAGCAATAGTCATTAAGAAGTTTTCATCAAAGATTTTACCCCGCAGAATATTCCGTCCCGCACTGGTTAACACACTCCAACCACTAATCAGATAAGCAGGAATTAATACTGCATATTCAGCGATCGCGCCAGGTGTATTCTGCAAAGGCTGATTAAAAATTAATCCAACCAGAAATAAAACTAGAGAAATACCAAGGGGTATGATTTCTCGACGTAAATTGAATTCACCATGTTCGTGGCCGTGGTCATCATGTTCATGAGTCCCACAGCAACCAGCAGAATGTTTGCCTGACATTATTTTAATTGAATAATTGAATAGTTGTTCAGATAATATCCAAGAAAAAGTAATTAAGCAATGAGTAAAAAAAATAATGATCTATAGAATCTTTCTGTGGATGTTATTCTTGCCCTTTTGTTTTGGGGACTGGGATTTTTTTAACCATTCCTATTACTAAAATTGGCAGGCGTACTTGAAAGCAACTACCGACATTAATTTCACTCTGAACAATAATTTTTCCTCCGTGACTTTGGGCGATCGCCTTAGCAATTGCCAATCCCAAACCCGTTCCCCCTTCACGACGCGATCGCGCTTTATTCGCACGCCAAAAGCGGTCAAACACATGGGATATTTGATCGGGAGCGATACCAATGCCAGTATCTTTAACCTCAATGGTTGCAACTCGATTTTGTTTGTGGAGATGAAGACTTACTGTTCCTTGTTCAGGAGTGTATTGTAAAGCATTTTCTAATAAATTCGAGAATAAACGAGATAACTGAGCTTTATCACCTAAAAGATAGATTTCAGATTCTAATTCTGCTGCAAAAGTTATTTTTTTTTCATTTGCCAGTGGCTCTAATAACACAAAACAGTTTTGTAATAATGCTTTGAGGTCGATGTGAGTTTTCTGACGATTAGTCGTGGTGACACTGGGGTTGGCATCATTACGAGCCAAAAATAAGAGATCTTCAAGAGTATGACTCATTTGTAAAGTAGCACCTGCGATCGCCGCTAATTTTTTAGCATCTTTGGGATGAACTCGTTCTGGGTGACTACGCATCAAATCTACTGAAGCTTTAATCGCCGTTAAAGGACTGCGTAATTCATGAGAAGCATCGGCAGTAAACTGTTTGAGTTTATGAAAACTAGCTTCAATCGGTTCAATTGCCTTTTGAGTCAGCCAAAAACCACCCAGTCCAATTAAAATCAGAGTCATCATGCTACCGATAAACAAAATCCAAAATAATTGACTTTCAGCGGCCTTTAATTCAACAGTAGATTGACTAGCTCGAATAAATCCAATCAAAGAAGGTGGTTCAGATTGACTGCGACTACTGACAAACACTGAAAGAGTGTGAGTGCGAAATGTTTCTGGAGGGTCTTCCTGACGTAAATCTCTTGTCCCAGTTTTTGGGGGGGCATTCAGCCTAATTACGCCCTTTCTACCGATTAAATCACCACTAGCATCAAACCATTCTAAACTCTGGCGATCGCGGTTGAACAGATCTCGCCAGGGTACTTCTTGTACTTCATCAAGATAGCTGCCATTATCCCGAACAGCAGTAAAAGAAGGAGTAGCCGATTGAGCCAGGGTAATCAATCTGTCATTTAGCTGACGATTAAGATTACGGCTAAAAACAATATACACCCCCGTGCCAAATACACTCAAAATAGTTGCCATTACTGCTAAATAAGACAACAATAGACGCGATCGCAAATTTTGAAACATAAATGCTACCAAATAACTCAAGGATGAAGGATGAATTATGAACGATGAATAACTAATTAATTATTTAGTTCCTCATTGCTCATTCTTCGTTCTTTACTCCTCTAATGGTGCTTCTTTTAGGCGATAACCTAAACCATAGACGGTTTCGATTAAATCGTGGGGTGCGCCGGCAGCTTCTAATTTTTGCCTTAAACCCCTAATATGTGCTTTGACAGTAGCTTCTTCTGGAACTTGTTCAAAAGACCAAAGATGTTCCAAAATTTGAGCGCGACTAAATACCCGACGACCATTACGCAAAAAGAATTCTAATAACTTGTACTCTTTAGGACTCAGAGGCAAAATCTTATCTTGATAAAATACCTCACAACTGCTGGGGTCTAATTTTAAATCTCCCCAGGTTAATACTGGAGGTAAACTAGAAGTTCCACGACGCAGTAAAGCACGAATCCGAGCCGATAATTCTTCTAACTCAAAAGGTTTTATCAGATAATCGTCTGCACCTGCATCTAAACCTTCGATTTTATTGTCTAAGGTATCTTTAGCAGTCAACATCAGAATCGGAATCGCACAACCTTTTTTACGCAGTTTTTGACACAGAGTAATGCCGTCCATCTCTGGTAACATGACATCGAGCAAAATTAAATCGTAAGTAAATACATCTAATAAGTCCCATGCTCCTTGTCCGTCATACACTGGTTCTACAGCATAATGAAGATCGCTGAGATATTCGACTATCGCATCACTAATCCGTTCGTCATCTTCAACTACCAGAATTTTCATAGTTTTTTCCTCATTACTTCCAACAAGTTGCAATATCTAGTTGTCAGTTATTTTAGTAGAGAAAAGCCCTATGTCCAAAAACAGTAATCAGCAATCGTAGGGGCGGGGCTTTCAAGGTGCGGACGGCGGGCAACGCCCCTACCCACTTTATCCTTGAGAAGTTAAACCAGAAGATGCTGCGGTCTGACTTTTGAACATTTCTTTTAAAACCAAGGCTGGGTCAACATAACTATTTTTGTGCTTGAGAACCCAGTGTAAATGAGGGCCTGTAGTACGACCTGTCATGCCAATTCTGCCGATTCTCGCACCTACGGGGACTTGCTGTCCTTGTACGATTTGTATTCCTCCAGCGCGGTCTATTACAGAACGTCCTTGAGGTGTGTTTTCCACATGACCTTCTAAATGACAATAAGTGTGATTCCATTCGCCAGATTCAATGCTAACAGACGTACCACAAGCAGTATTGTCTGAAACTTGAGTTACAGTTCCAGTCCACCAACTGCGGACGTAACTTCCCCTGGGAGCAGCCATATCTAAACCATTATGGAATTGTCTTTGACCATTAATTGGAGAAATCCGATACCCAAAGGGAGAAGTGTAGGATTGGAAGTTTTCTACCGGAAAAGAACCATGTTTCCAAATAGCACTCGATACTTCCTGAGCAATGATGGGGTTGGCTTCTGGTATATTCAATGCCTGAAGCGTTTTCGGTGCTGTCGTTCCTAATACTATGGAAATCAATAGAGTGGTGACTGCGGCGATCGCCAGACGATACCATTTGGCTGTAATTTTATAGTTCATCTGTCTGTACTAAATAAATATAATTGTTTGTGCTTGGCTAACTGACTTTTTGGTAAAAACGCGAACCTTATCTAGGGGTTTATACCCCTGATAAAAATCCCCAAAAAGCCTATGTCTATACGTCTCGGTAATATGCCAATCAATAAATTAAATTAGGTAACACTCGGCAATTATATGTATTTAAGTAATAAAAATTGGATAAGCCCTCCCAATATACTATTAAATTTTGGGACGGGCAACATTTACACTAAGTATTAGTACTGATCGCTGTTTGGGTAAAAAAGTTTCATGAAAATAGACCTATTACTGTTTGTTGTCGAGCTAGATACCACTACTATTGCAGGAGCTTGTTTGTGGTCTTTAGCTCTTTATCTTTGTTTGACTTCTTTCAAAGAGTGGACTGTAATACAGCTAATACGTTGGTTTGATTTTGCCGAGCGATCGCTTTATACTTCCATAGAAGAATATGAAGAAACTCGCACAGCTAGGGAATCTCAAAATGCTTTTTATGCTTCTTTGTTCAGTATTATTCCGTTTCTAATTTTAGGTACAGTTTTTAACTGGTTAATAGACTTGAGTTTTGGCGGCGGTAGTTGGGCGATCGCATTAGGACTGATGACCTGTTCAATTTGTGGCTTGTTAGCCTTAGCCAATAACGAACAATGAACATTTAACATTTAACAAAAGAATTCTCGTATTTATTTAATCGAACGTCAATATTATCCGTGTTAGTCTATGGATAATATTCGGTTAAATCTTTTATGCAAGAAGTCTAATCAATGTTTAATGATAAATGTTAAATGCTCAATGATTACTACTTATTCATAAAGCCAAGATTGTCTTACTGGTTGCCAGTTAATTAATTCTTCGTCATTGAACCAAAGTGCGACTTCTTTTTGTGCGGTTTCGATCGCATCGGAACCATGAATTAAATTACGTCCAATACTAACGCCAAAATCACCGCGAATTGAGCCTGGATCTGCGGTTATGGGATTGGTAGCACCGATCAAGTTTCTGGCAGCAGTAACTACGCTTTCTCCTTCCCAAACCATAGCAATTACGGGAGCAGAGGTAATAAAGTCAATTAAACCAGGAAAAAATGGCTTACCTTTATGAACTTCATAGTGTTTTTCTGCCAGTTCCCGCGAAACAGACATCATTTTTAATCCTACAAGAGTAAAGCCTTTGGCTTCAAAACGATGAATAATTTCCCCTGTTAAATGACGTTGTACGCCATCGGGTTTGATCATGATAAAGGTACGTTCCATTGCATTCCCTCTTCAATGTTTGATTTACAAAATTTACAAAAAATCACAAATCTCAGATTAACCCAGATTGATCGCTTTTTTACTTTTAATTGGTTATTGGTTATTGGTTGTTACTTGATCCTTTCTTAATTACCGTTATGACGTTCTAAAGCTAGTTCGATGAGTTTATTGACCAGTTGGGGAAAAGATACGCCTGTTTTTTCCCAGAGTTGAGGATACATACTGGTAGAGGTAAAACCTGGTAGGGTATTGATTTCGTTAATTAAGACTTCTCCTGTGGCTTCGACATAAAAGAAATCGACTCTAGCTAATCCTGCTGCATCTACTGCTGCAAAAGCCTTTAAAGACATTTCCTGAATTGCTTCGGCGATCGCGCTAGGAATCGGTGCAGGAATTTGTAATTGGGCTAGTCCTTGAGTATATTTGGTTTCGTAGTCATAAAAATCACTATTAAAGCTAATTTCTCCCGTTACTGAAGCTTTGGGATTATCGTTACCCAACACGGCACATTCAATTTCTCTAGCAGTTACACCTGCTTCGACAATTACACGGCGATCGTAACTTGCGGCATTATCTAAAGCGGCTTCTAATTCACTGCGCGATCGCACTTTGGCGATTCCTACTGAAGAACCTAAGTTGGCAGGTTTGACAAAGCAGGGATAGTCTAGGGTGGCTTCAATTTCATCGCAGAGTTTGGGATATATACAGGGACTGGAGTAGATTTGAGAACGATTGACTGCTACATATTTTACTTGAGGCAGTCCTGCTTGAGCAAAAGCCATTTTCATGGCAATTTTATCCATTCCCAGTGCTGAACCCAATACCCCCGAACCGACGAAGGGGACTTTCATTAAACTGAGTAAACCCTGAATCGTGCCATCTTCCCCATTGGGCCCGTGTAGGATAGGAAACCACACATCAATTTCCGAATAGGCTAAATTGTTGCTTTCTTGAGCTAAAGAGTTTTTATCTGCCAGAATGGGTAGAGAATTATCGTTGTTAGCAATAGCGATCGCTGAAGATTGTGAGTTTAACTGCAATGGTGTTCCCGATGTCAATACCTCAGTCGCAGTGTTATTTGGATGCCATCCACCGTTTTTATCGATGTAAACTGGCAGTATTTCATATTTATTAACATTTTCTTCTTGTTGTAAAGCTGTGGCGATCGCTTTAGCTGAAGTAATTGAAACTTCGTGTTCTCCAGAACAACCGCCAAACAATAACCCAATCTTTTTTTTTCTCATTAGTTCTATCCACCAGCAAATCTTCTCATTGATGCTACATCATTGGATTGATTATTGGAGTTTTTGCTAATCGCTAATAGATAATAGGTAATTAGATAATCGGAACTTTTCCCTGGTGGCGATGAGAACTATGTCTGACCAAACCGATCTCTTTCATGAGTTACAAAACAAATTACGACAGTGGACTAAATCTCCTATTGAAGGTCAACTTTGGCACAGTTTAGACATCTTTGATCAAGATGATTATGATATTTTAGTTGTGCCTTCCTACAGTATCGATCAGCAAGTAGGGGAAAAAGTACCTGGGTTTCTCCACTACGAAGAAAGACTGTTATTTTCCCTGATTCGCCTCCGCAATCCCCACACCAGAGTAATTTATCTTACCGCCCTACCTATTTGTCCAATTATTATTGATTATTATTTACAACTTTTACCTGGGATCCCTTTTTCCCATGCTAGAGATCGTCTTTTACTAATTAGTACCTATGATGCCTCTCTTAAACCCCTAACCCAAAAGATTTTAGAACGTCCTCGCTTAGTAGAAAAAATTCGTCGTTCTCTGCGTCCCAATAAATCTTATATGGTTTGTTATAATTCAACCCATTTGGAGCGAGAATTATCTTTAAGACTGAATATTCCTTTATTGGCAGCTTCCCCGGAATTACTGTATTGGGGTTCTAAAAGTGGTAGTCGCGAGATCTTTGCCGAATGTCAGATTCCCCATCCCGATGGTAGTTATACTGTCAGTACCATTAATGAGTTATTAAGAGAATTAACTGCCCTGTGGGAAAGACAACCCGGTCTGCAAAGAATTGTCATTAAACTCAATGAAGGGTTTTCAGGGGAAGGGAATGCGGTATTAGATTTAAGACCAATTAAAAATTATGCCCCCCATTTGTGCGATCGCAGTAAAACAATGACTGCACTGGAAAAACAGCTAGAAAACATGAGCTTTCAAGCAGAAGGAGAAACCTGGCAGTCTTTTGCCTTACGTATTCCTCAATTAGGAGCAATTGTGGAAGCTTTTGTTGAAGGAACAATCAAGCGATCGCCCAGTGTTCAGGGTTATATCAGACCATCGGGAGAAGTGGAAATTGTCTCTACTCATGACCAAATCTTAGGGGGTGTAGACGGTCAAGTGTATATGGGTTGTTATTTTCCTGCCGATGCGGCCTATCGTTTAGAATTACAAGAATTAGGACTCAAAGTAGGAGAAGCTTTAGCTGCTAGGGGTGCAATGGAACGTTATGGAGTGGATTTTATTGCCGTGCAAGATTTGGATACTAAACTTTGGGAACTTCAGGCGATCGAAATTAACTTACGCAAAGGCGGTACGACTCATCCGTTTATGACTTTACGGCTTCTAACTAATGGTTCATACAACTATGATACGGGCCTCTTTTTCAGTCAACAAGGGCAAGAAAAATATTACATTGCCTCGGATAATTTGCAAAAAGATCGCTATCGGGGTTTGTTACCCAATGATTTAATGAACATTATCGCCGATCGCTCTTTACATTTCGATAGTAGCAACCGTATTGGTAGTGTTTTTCATCTTATGGGTGCATTGTCAGAATTTGGCAAGTTGGGTTTGACTAGCATTGGTAATTCTTTAGCAGAAGCGAAGGAAATATATGCTCATGTTGAAGAGGTTTTAGACCTTGAAACAGACCCCATCCAGACAGAGTTAGACGCTCAAAAATCTCCTTTACCGATTAATTGGAATCAGTAATTAAGCAAGCTACAAGTAGCTTTGAGTTATTAATTTTAAAGTTCTGTAATAGTTTGACAGTCTGTCTTTTGACAGAACAAACGCTCTCCTGAAAAATTTAGATTGACCAGGTGTGTAATCGATCACACCAAAGAATCCGATCTGAGAGGAGAAATCATGTTAACCAAATTATTATCTATATTTCTGGTGTTTATAACCGCTATCGTTTTTGCTTTCCCATCACCAGCCTTAGCAGGAGATGCTGCCAGTGGCAAAAAAATCTTCAGTGCTAATTGTGCCGCTTGTCATGCTGGAGGCAATAATGTAGTGAATGCCACCAAAACCTTGAAAAAAGAGGCTCTAGAAAAATATAGTATGAATTCTTTAGATGCCATTATCAATCAAGTAATTAAGGGTAAAAATGCCATGCCAGCTTTTATAGGGCGTTTGACAGATGCACAAATCGAAGATGTAGCTACTTACGTTCTTTCTCAAGCAGAAAATGGTTGGTAAACTTTACCCTGTCTGAAACAACAAGAGTTGCATTCGCTTCGTAAATCAACCGATTAATTTGTGGAACAATAGATTAAGGTGGCATTGTCCACCTTATCAGAAAAATGGGTTTAAAACCCCCCTCTATCTCCCCTAGTAGGGGGGTGGGGACTTGACATTAGTACGACTTTAGCTTACCATAGTCAATGTAGTTTGGTAAGCAGAATGTTAAAAGCCTACAAGTACAGAATCTATCCAACCAGTGAGCAAGGGATATTGCTGGCCA
>JBHJNX010000147.1:0-5706 GCA_050330335.1 Pleurocapsa sp.
CGTTATACGGCTCAGGCTGTTGGTGGGGGCAGTAGTTTAAGAAGTATCTGTTGGTGCTGGTTGTGACTAACGAAGCCTTATAATAGAGCTATTTAGCGAAGGTAATTTTAACCATGAACTACCAAAACTTCATCACAATTGAACCTGATAAACGGGGTGGCAAACCTTGTGTACGTGGTTTAAGAATTACGGTTTATGAAGTGCTGGAGTACTTAGCTTCCGATATGACTGAAGCAGAAATTCTTGACGATTTTCCCGATCTGACGCGAGAAGACTTAAAAGCCTGTATTGCTTATGCTGCTGACCGTGAGCGTCGGTTGATGATTTCTCCACTTTCTGCATGAGATTACTTTTTGATGAAAACTTGTCGCCAAAGTTGCCGAGCCGTCTGGGCGATCTTTTCCCAAATTCGCTTCACGTTCGAGATGTGGGTATGAAGGCAACAATCGATCCCATCGTTTGGAATTATGCAAAAGATAACAATTTGATGATTGTCTCAAAAGATGCAGATATGCACGATTTGAGCTTAGTATTTGGTAATCCACCGAAAGTTATTTGGCTTCGCTTAGGAAACTGTTCAACATTGCAAGTTGAGAATTTGCTACGTCAGAATTTTGAAGCGGTCAAAATATTTTATGAAGATGAGAATTTATCGCTGCTTGCTTTATCATAAGACATTGGCGATCGCTCTATCCCAAAACCAACAATTTACCTCTCACAAACATGAGTCGGATCGTCAGCTTTTTCAGCAAATTCTAAACCCCTAGCCAAACGCCAAGCAAAAATCGGCGGTAAACCAGCATCTAAGATGGCAGCGCAGGTTGTTTGATAGTCATACTCTACTTCCCGCAAGTTTACTGAATCTGTCTCCGTATCATAAATGACATAGGTAGCGTTGGGACGACCATGACGGGGTTCGCCTACTGAACCGACATTGATAATTCGTTTTAGGGGAGTATTAAAACTAACGGCAGGTTGTTCTTTTCTATTAGGTTGACGAACTTTAACCTGTAATTGTCCAGCATCTAAAGTGCGAACATAGGGAACGTGGGTATGTCCGCAAAATAAGGTATCTGCATCGCTGGAGAGGACTCTTTCTAAAGCAGTAAAAGCATCCATTTCGGGTAAGAGATATTCGTGGTTGCTACTGGGACTACCATGTACGAAACACAGATTATTTTCTTTATAAGCATGGGGTAGTTGTGCCAAATACTCCCTAACTTCAGGATGTACTTCCTTATTTGTCCATTCGTGGGCGATTTTACCTCTTTTTTCCGCTAACAGAGAAGGATAACTACATTCACAGGCGTTTAATCCTTCCACAATATCTTCATCCCAACAACCCTGTACGGTGGGAATATCTAAAGAACGAATTTGTTCGACTACCCCATTAGGATAAGGACCATAACCTACTAAATCCCCCAGACAATAAATCTTTTCGGCTTTTTGTTGGTCAATATCTAGTAAAACTGCATCTAAAGCTGCATAATTACCATGAATACAGGACATTACTGCTATTTTCATACTACCTCTACCTCTGCTTCAGTTTCTAATGACTCTTTTACTTGTTGTTGGTAATAATTAATTGCCGATTCGGGAACACAGCAATCTCGGACGGTTTGGGCAATTTCAGCTTTATCTAAATTACTACCCACTATTTGAAAACCACTCTTGCGAGCTGGTTTACCATTTAACCAACGGGGTAAATTTAAGGGTTTAAATTCTAATTCCGATTTCCCTAATGTAAAGTCACCATAATAAATTTGTCCGTCCACTAAATCGAAGATTCCCTTTGCCCGAACTACTTCACCATAAGCACCTTGGGTAAGTTCCAGCCAAAAAGTAGCCAGGCTATCAAAATCTAAAATTTCCCCTGTCAAAACTCCCCGATGAATCTGTAAAGCTGTACTTGTCATAGTGATGTTATTTCCCAGAACAATTTCATCTGCCCAAGTCTTTAATTCTGTACTATCTGTATCGTCTGAAATTATAGCTACTCGATGAGAATTAAGAGTTTGTAGTAAAGGTTCAATTCCTGCTAAATCTAAGTACCAGGGAATTTCAACATAAGTGATGGTGTTATTTAATTCCGTTTCTTCTCCTGTCTGATAAAGTTTCAGTTGGGGATATTCACTTTGCAGATAAGTTGCATCAATGGGTAGAGAATCGGTTTGGGGACTGAAATAACCCACAGGTTTATTGGTTTGGGCTAGTTGTTGACGAATCCAGTGGGTTTTACCCGCACCTGGGGGACTGGCGATCGCAATTATCATAACGGAAGTTTTTGAGAACGATAATCATTATAGCTAAAAGATGAAATTGTGTTGTGGGAGAATTTGAACCAACGCGATCGCACTATGGAAAATAGCAATAAATTTCTTTGCGATCGAGGAAACGAACAAAAACCACAGTATCTTGTTTAATAACTAATCCCACACGATAGTTACCCATTCTCGAACGATAATAAACTTTATTCTTTTGTCCTTTAAGCTTTTTGAGATTAGGAATTTGACTCAAATTATCTACGCTTTCCACTGCAAGAATAAATTGTTCGAGGCGCGAGAGTAATTTTTTATCTTTGATCGAGCGAATATCTTTGAGAAAACTATCTTTAAATTCTGTCTCCACTATTCTCCACTCAATACTTTGAATATTTCATCTCGGCTTACAGTTTTACTTGTTTCTCCTTCTTCAATTGCACGAGATAAACCGATGTCTTCCAAAGCATCTATTAAAATAGAGCTTACTAATTCCTGGTTTTCTTCTATTACTTCAACAAGAGCTTCTTTAAATAAGGTTTTGATTTTAGTTTCGTTTAGGTTAGTTGAATTGGTCATGGCTTGGTTTGGATACGGATAAGACAATTAATATTTTATTATTTTCTAAATTTTGTGAGTTGTAGTAATTTATCAGCGATCGCAATAATCATAACAAAAAGTTTTGATAACGATTATCATTATATCTAAGATTTGAAATTTTACTGTTAGAGAATTTGAAAAAATGCGATTTATAAGAACCGTGAATTACTTTTTTAAGATCGATTACACAAAATTTGTGGTGCATCATATTTTTATAATCGCCTTCAGGGGGAAGCCACTTTGTTGGCATACTACTAAAATCTAGTAGACTGCCTTTATTAATATTGTCATCAATGAGAATTATCTTCACACTAATGCCTAGTTGTCTTTTCTTGACTAAAGCGTCGAACAAAGTTTTATCTGTAAACCATGCTACTGCAACCCAAATAAGAAATTCTGCTGACTCAATTTCTTCTAAAATTTGAGCTTGTATTTTCTCAAACACTGCATTTACTTTGATTTCTTCTAAGTTATCAACATCACAAAGTCGATAGGTATGATTAGATTTTACTAACCGTTACCAAAAAGCTGTCATCTCTCTTTGACTTAAACCTTGAGTCATTTTGATCAAGAAAACAGTAACAAGCAAACAGGAGTTACTCGTTACTGTATCAATAAATTAGGAGTTTGAAATCTATTTACGTGAGATTCATAGCGTAGCTGTGGAGTTAAACCAATGCAGGTTGTTTCTCCATTTCTGCACTATAATTACCTTGACTAGCAGCACTATTGCACATTGCCCGATGAAGTAATAGCTTTTGTGCTTCGGCGACATTATCAGGATTACCACGCCAATATTCTAGTGCAGGTTGTTGAATAGCGCGAGCATAGGAAAAAGTGACTTGCCAAGGAGTTTTATCTTTAAACATCTGATTCATTGTGTTTAAATGAGCAGATGCTTGTTCGTTACTTTGCCCCCCAGATAAGAAAGCAATTCCTGGTACGGCAGGAGGTACGGTATTTAACAAACATTCCATAGTTGCTTTTGCTACTTGTTCCACACTAGCCTGTACTGAACAACTTGCACCAGAAATAACCATACTGGGCTTGAGAATCATTTGATCGTAGACGACATTCTGCACATATAGTTGACGAAATACTTCGTGTAACGTCTTTTCAGTCACTTCGTAGCATCTTTCGATAGTATGATTGCCGTCAATTAAAACTTCTGGTTCGACAATTGGCACTAAGCCATTTTCTTGACATAAGGCTGCATAACGAGCCAAAGCATGAGCATTAGCTTCAATGCAACCATTACTGGGAATACTTTCTCCTATAGTAATTACCGCTCGCCATTTGGCAAAACGCGCTCCCATCTCATAATATTCTGTCAGGCGATCGCGCAAATCATCAAGCCCTTCAGTTACTTTTTCCCCAGAATGCCTAGCTAAATCTTTTGCCCCTGTATCTACTTTAATTCCTGGAATCATTCCAGCATCAGTCATAACCTTGACAAAAGGAACACCTTGTTTAGTTGATTGACGAATCGTTTCGTCGTACAAAATTGCACCACTGATATAGTTACTCAGATTGGGAGTAGTCAAAAGTAATTCTCGATAAGCTTGGCGATTTTCCACGGTAATATCAATGCCCAACTTGGCAAAATGCCCATTACAAGTACCATTGCTTTCATCCATTGCTAAGATTCCTTTACCTTCTGCCACCATTGCTTGTGCAGTGTTTTTGAGTTCTTGAGTGTGACTATTCATATTACTAAAAATTTTTAAATGAGCTTAACAAAGATCATCGCACTATTGAAAATAAATTGCAAGAATTTTTTAAAAATGATAAGTTATTTTTGTGAACCAAAAAATAAACAAAGCCCGCAAAAGCAATTTTCATCTGAAACTGCTATGTCAACATTTCTGGTGTGTATACCCTTACACATCAGCTTCCTTTTTACTTCCTGAAAGCAAAAAATAATTATTACCTAACATTCCGATTAAATAGTTAGAAGCTTAAAATCGATGATGAATATACCTAACAATAACCGAAGAAATCGTCGTATTCCTCTTTGGCAATCAGAAAAAATGAGAAACATAATTGAATCTCACTGGGAGGAAGTTTGGAAAGTTGCAGTAGATAGGAATCATACTCAAAAAAGCTTACATCGATATTTAGAAAGCCCACAGCGTAATTCAAGTTTTTAAGGAGTAGAAATAGTGAATGCTTTTGAGCAAGCCAAAAGTTTAATCATGATTAGTAAAATTGAGGCGATTGTGTATTTATTTAAATCGGAATTCCCCGACAGTCTTGCTGATCTCAAACCTTGGATAAAAAATGCCGAGACGGAAAAGTTTGAAGACACTAATTCTATTGATATTGGCTTTCATTTTCCACAACTAAATTTTCCTTGTCAATGTCGTAGTATATTGATGCAAGTGAGGTTAGACCGAGAAGAAAAGAACAAAGAGTTTAAGCTAATTGGGATCGAACTTTCGGGTTATGAAACTTCTCATCAACTATGGACATTTTCCACCATTGGTAATTGGCAGTTTTTGGGAGCTTTTCCGCCGACCATTAGAACTCAAGAAAAACTCAAGAAAGTTTGTTCTCAAATAATTAAATTATTTGTCACTATAAATATTTTTAATTAACTAATTAAGGTCGAATCGTTCATTGGGATCGCTTTGGGGTTCTAAAACTTGATTTTCTAAAGCCTTACGAGCAATTTTAGTGACATAAAGAGTGACAGCTACCGTAGCGATCAAACCCACGATCCGAATT
Source organism: Pleurocapsa sp. (assembly GCA_050330335.1). Taxonomy (GTDB): domain Bacteria; phylum Cyanobacteriota; class Cyanobacteriia; order Cyanobacteriales; family Xenococcaceae; genus Waterburya. Next base: position 5,586 of record JBHJNX010000147.1, read on the forward strand.
GTCTAAAATATAGTCTTTGAGGGAAACTTGAGTAACGCCAAAGGCGTAGTTTAAAAGATTAAAGGGGAAAATCGGAGAAAGACGAGTTAGTAAAACGATTTTCCATCCTTCTTGCATCACT
>JBHJNX010000148.1:0-4311 GCA_050330335.1 Pleurocapsa sp.
TCTAATTCTTGTTCCCGCGCCACATCGATCATGTTTAATGCCGTTACCATTGGTACGCGCATCTCCATAATCTGAGTAGTTAGGTATAAATTACGTTCCAAATTAGAAGCATCGACGATATTAATAATTAAATCCGCTTCCCCAGACAAAAGATAATCCCGCGCAATTAACTCATCTAGTCCCGTGCTTTCGTCTTCTGCATCAAGGGAATACACCCCAGGCAAATCCACAACGATAACTTCCACATCGTCATATCTATACTTACCCTCCTTGCGATCCACCGTCACCCCTGGCCAATTACCCGTACGCTGATTAGAACCAGTCAGGTCATTAAAAAGAGTCGTTTTTCCGCAATTAGGATTGCCAATTAAAGCGATCGTTTGTTTTTTCATGATAGTTATTAGTGATTAATTTTTAGTTATTGGTCATTAGTCATTAGCCATTTGCTATTAGCACAAAGGACAAAAGACAAAGAACAGAAAATTATTCCCTATAATTCTTCAACCACCAACGCAGCAGCCTCGTCTTTTCGCAAACTTAATTTAAAGCCCCGCACTTTAATTTCTACAGGATCGCCTAAAGGGGCGACGCGGGTAACTGTAAACTCTGTACCAGGAGTTAAACCCATTGCCAGTAACTTTCTCTTGTAGGCTTTCTGCGTCGGATCGTCCGTTGCTTCATAACGAGTTACCTTTCCCTGCTGATTGACTTGTAAATCCCTTAAGGTAGTAACACTACTTTCCATCTCATTTACCTCTTGCACTTCCACTAAATAATCAAAGGGTTTGTCTGATACTAAAATTCGCTTTGCCATTCCCCCATCAATACCGATGCGAGTTTCGCCAATAGCCACCACTAAGTTACCCGCTAGATTCTGAACTACTTCAATTTCCATTCCTGGTGCTAATCCCATTCCTAGCAATCGGTTAATCCCCTCTTTGCTCTCATAGCCTGCAATCCACAAGCGATCGCCTACTTGAGCCTTAGCCAGTGGCATCATGGAGCGTTGTTGACGATAATTTTCCCCCTCCTTGAAACTGCTCTGTCCGTGTCGATGTCGGTGTTGTTTATTCCCTTTGCTCCAATTCACTGTTCCTCCTGCTTTCTAAGTATCTGGAAAAGTCACAAGTTGTTATCAGCAGCCATTACCATCACTTTGTTGGCCATTCCCGCACCTAAACCAATTTGCCGATCTCGAATAGAAACAATAATCGAACCACTGGCAATTTTGCTGATCACTTGAACTTCTGCACCTAGAGTTAAACCCTGTTTACTCAATTGACGCACCATACTTTTACCACTCAAAATTTGACTGACTACAACGCAGTCGCCCACCTGGGTGCTTGACAAGGGGAAAAATAATTCATTTTGGGTTAACTTTGCCGCTAATTGTATTTGATTCCCCTTTGATTCTTGGTTTTCAGGCGTTTCTCCAAAAAAGGTAAACTTCCATCCTTGATGCCTCCGATGTCTGTTCTGGGGATTGTGGAGATCGTCATCCATGTTTGCGCTTTCCTGCTAATTCAAGACTTTTAATCAACTAAAATCAGGAGTCATCTAGCTTTAGTACTAATTAAAAGAATTTTTGGACTAAAACAACTTTCTGGTTGTTAAAAATTATTATCATTTATTTGCTACGAGTTAAACTTACCACGATTAACTATTTAAATAAATACTGATTAAAAAAGATTTAATGTTTAGATAACAATTGCAACAAAAAGCCTTGGTAACACTTGATTTTAAGGCAAGCGCGTTATTGTTTGGAGATTGCTCAGAAAGATGCTGTTTTCTTAATTGCTTTTACAAGCTTTCAACTGAGCAACAGTTCTGGTTAATATTAATGCAAATTAATGACGATAATGCCAGCAAACAGAGAAATAAAAATGTGAGGCAGTAGAGAGAAAAAGACTACTAACGCTAAGGCTGTTGCCGAACCTGTTAGTTCCCAAGCCTAAAGAGTGAGAGCAAAATCACTCATGTAGCTACCGATAGTAGAAACTAATTGACCAAACCAGATAAGGATGAATTTACGCATAGAGAATTGGTATTATATATCAGACTTTTGCCAGAGGTCTAATCTCTTCTTACCCCGCTCCCTTGCCCTTCTTCATTGATGGCTCAAAGATTGACTCGAACTGCAAAAAAATAAAGAAAATATTAATATTCCAGTAAAATTAAAAGACGAGGGAGAAAAAACTCAAACTATCATCATGTCTTTATTAATATTAATTGCAGAAGACGATCCAGGTATCCGTCTTGCTGTTAATGATTATCTGGAGGCATCTGGTTATTCGGCGATCGCGGCTGAAGATGGAAACAAAGCTTTATTAATGCTCGAAAAATACCATCCTCATCTGCTAGTTTGCGATATCAAGATGCCAGGTACGGACGGTTACGAATTGGTCAAAAAAATTCGTCAATTTCCAGAATTTCGTTTATTGCCAGTCATATTTCTAACGGGTTACAAAAACATACAAGACCGCATTCGGGGCTATCAAGTAGGATGTGATGTTTATCTGCCCAAACCGTTTGAAATGGAAGAATTAGGAGCAGTAATTCGCAATCTTTTAGAGCGATCGCAAATGATCCATTCAGAGTTAAGATTTACTAACGGTAACTCTCATACTTCAGAGCGCGAGAGTGATCTTAGATCATCAATCAAAGAATTAGAACTAACCCAACGAGAACAAGAAGTTTTATCTTTTCTAACTAATGGCTGTTCTAATATTGAAATTGGCAATAGACTACATCTGTCCCATCGAACAATTGAAAAATACGTCAGCAGTTTGCTGAGAAAAACCGAAAAAAATAACCGCGCTGAATTAATTTGTTTTGCCTTAGAACATAAATTACTAGAATAAAAAAAGTTATTAGCTATTTAATTCAATATATAGTTAACTGGTCAAGAGATCGCTTGAAAATTAGTTGGATGACTGACTTAAAAGCTGTTGGGCAGCTGCTAGTAAATCCTTGCTAATATCTTGGAGGTCTTCTCGGTTATTTAAATAAGTTTTTAATGCCTCTATGGGGTCAAGGGTATTACCAACTCCTAATTCCGGCAATCGGGGTCGTGCTAGTTGACTGACTAATTCGGGGCGAATACTAAAACTGTGAGCGGGTTTTAAGGCGTGGTGAATACCGTTAGTATTAATCGATTCTAATTGTTCTGAGCGCAATTTATAAATCAATCTAACTACCGAGTCAGTTAGTTCCCGTTTCGCGATCGCTTGTAAAATCGCTGCTTGGGGGTCATTTGCGGTGGAGATGTCTATTTCGATGGTGACAAAGGGACGTGCTGGTAAGGGGCAAAATTCCCAATTCACTTTACCTTTAGCAATTTCTACTAAAACATAGCCTTTTTCTTCTTTCTCTTCACTGAAGTCCACTCGTTCGATGCTACCTGGATAAATAATTGGTGGATTGTTAGCGGGGTTGAGATTTTGATGTCTGTGGACGTGACCTAATGCTACGTATTCCCATTCGGGACGAATTAGCATCGATACGGGAATGGTAAAGCCTTTCCCCACTGCTAAAAACTTTTCTGCCCCTAAATTTGCCCGATCTGCCATTAAATGTCCTAACAATACGGTGGGAATTGTCTGATCGAGACGACGCACTTCTGCTTCTAATACTGGTTGCAGAGTTTTAATTAGTAATTCGTTGACTTCCGCCAAATCTAAGCCTTCAGTTTGAGGACGGGTTAATAAGGTGGAATGATTCAACCAAGGGAGGGTAATGACCTGAATGTCTCCATTTTTGGTAGTAATGCCATGGGTGGCAATGGTGTCACCCACAATAAACCCAGGTACGACTAAGGTACGGTAAATCGATAGACTCGCGCCACCGTTTCCTTGGGAATGTTGGTCGTGATTACCCACTAGCAAGACGGCGGGAATATTGGCATCAGCTAAACGGCGAAATTGACTGGCAAAAGCTTCGTGGACGTACGGGGGTGGCGTAGCATCGGGAAAAGCATCCCCACCAAATAAGACTAAATCTACAGGTTCTGTGATGGCGCGATCAATGGCGATACTTAGACTATTGAGAAAGTCTTCTAATCTAGTATTGATACCTGTTTCGGGATTAATACGACCGTGAGAAAAGCCGCTGCCCATATGAATGTCGGAGAGATGGAGAATTTTAATCATTAATTACCTAGTTAAGAGAGGCCATAGCGCGCGGGATGTACTGAAATTCTACTCCCACCCAAAGGACATAGAGCATAGGAAATCACTAAATGTATAAATAATTATGGTGTCGATTGCCAAATTAAATGTCGTCTTGACAAATTATTTGACTGAATTTTCAATT
>JBHJNX010000149.1:0-20122 GCA_050330335.1 Pleurocapsa sp.
GCTTAAAAGAAAACTTAAGAAAAGATAAAAGACATAGTAATTTCTGGGTAGGTTTGTACGGAGGATTATGGATTGAAACATTTAAAATATGCCATTATTGGGTGGAGCAGTTAATGATATTCACTCCTAATAAGCTGTCTTTTTACCAAAGAGGTATTAGAGCTAAACAGCTTATTCAATCAATCTTTTGAACTGGTCGTCACCCCGTGAGAGGCTCGTCGTAAAATTTCTCAACAACAAAAAAAAGTTGCTCACCAGCGTCGTGATTGGCAGCATCGGGTTACGTCAGATATAGCTAGTCGTTATGACATCGGCGTAACAGAGAAATTGAACACTAAAGGCATGACCCGTAAGGCAAAAAAAAGAAGTAAAAGAAAACGGCAAAAGGCTGGACTAAATAAGTCTATACTCTCTGTCGGTTTTGGTACTCTTAACCAAATGATTGCCTACAAGATAGAAGCTAAAGGTGGATTAGTACTTACCCTTAACACGAAGAAAATCAAACCCAGTCAACGCTGTCCGAAATGTGGAATGGTGCATAAAGAATGGGCAGATTTGTCTAATCGCTATCATATTTGTAATGGCGAAAAAGGTTGTGGGTTTGAAACTCCACGAGACAGAGGTTCTGTTATGGTTATGTACAATGTCGCCTGTAATAATCAAAAGGGGCTAGGGACTAGCCTCTCAAGCGTCGATGTCTTTAGCTCTACTTCTTTGAGCAATATGCGCAAGCATACTGGCTCGATGAAGCAACTGGGGCAAATGAAACGCCAAAAATCTCAGCGCAGATGCAAGGAGTTGGAAACCCCAACATAAGAGCGAAGCTAAGTTGGGGTAGTTCATAGAAACTAAAAACTAGAAACTGATTACTCCATCCGACACCCCAATAAATTCATAGAATCTAAAATTGCGGGGTCGTCGGGTATTACTTTTCTCGACTGTCGATACATTTCACAGGCTTCGTTATATTGACCGTTGTCGATGAGGATTTGTCCTTTTGCGCGCCAGATAACAGGATTTTGAGGTTTAATTGCCAAAGCGCGGTTAATCGTCCCCAAAGCTTGACTATTTTTGCCAGTAGCACTCAAGATAGCAGTTAAATCGAGCCAGTAGTTGATATTTTGAGGATTGATTTGGCTAGCTTTAGTTAAAGATTCGATCGCTTTGGTGTATTGGTTTTGTTTACTTAAAACCATGCCTAGATCGTGCCACACAGAAGCATCATGAGGATTAATTTGAATTGCTCCTTCATAAGCAGCGATCGCGCTGACTAAATTATTATATTGTTCGTGGATTTTACCGAGAACTTGCCAAGCTACATGAGATTGGGGTTGAATGCGAAGTGCTTCATCAATAGCAGCTTTAGCTGCATCGTATTCACCTGAAGACAATAAACTCTGTGCCTTACCCAACCAAGCGTGATAAAAGTTAGGTTTGATTTGGATGGCGCGGTCATAAACCTCAATTGCTTGTTGCGGCATTCTTGCTCTAGCTAAAAAATCAGCTTTATCGAGTAAAATTGCGGAATTTTCAGGCTTTTGGCGAATTATTTGCTCGTATATCGTCACCACCTCTTCAACAACTCGATTAGCTTCTTCAGGACGCTGAAGACCTTGTAAAGCAATACTTTTATTTTGCCATAATTGAGGCTGGAGGGGTAATTGAGCTTGAACTCGATTGAGTATTGTTAGAGCATCATAATATCTTTCTAAACCAATTAAAGTTTGAGCGCGATCGCTTAAATATTGAGGATTGAGACGGTTTAATTCCAGGACTCGATCTTGGGTTTCGAGAGCTTCGGGGTAGCGTTGTAATTTATATAGAGTTTTACCTCTTTGATGGAGAGCGGTTTCATTATTTGGTTGTAATTGCAAGGCGCGATCGTAGGCAGTTAAAGCTTCGTGATACCGTTGCAAAGCGACAAGAATATCTGCTTTTTTCTGCCAGTTTCGAGCATTTTTGGGATTTAATTGAAGTGCTTCATGGTAAGCTTCTAATGCTTGAGATAATTTATTTAATCGATACAGTGCGTCTCCTCTACCTTCCCAGGCTGCAAAGCTACTGGGTTGGAGATCAATCGCCTTCATAAATGTTTCCAAGGCTTTTTGAGGTTGTTGAGATAATTTTCTGTTGCCTTGAAAGGTGTAATAAAAAGGTCTAACTGTGGGAAAAGCAAACTCTATACTGGCTAAAAGACAGAGGGAACCGGCTACAGCGATGGCTACATGAATTGATTTAACCCATTTTTGTTCTCTTCTGCTCAAAATTGGGCGAGTTTGAGGTAAATTCAATCTTTCCACAGCCGACTGTGACCTGGGGAGATCGAGCTTGTATAAATCTTCTAAAGTATCCTCTACAGATTGATAGCGTTGACCTACGTTTAAATTAGTCATTTTGCAGAGAAATTTCACCAAACGTCGGTTAATCTTAATTTCCGTTTCCGGCAAAATTATCGCTCCCGTATCGCGATCTCTAGTTAAATTTTCTGGTTTAACACCGCTTATAGCTTCAATAATAATCATCCCTAAAGCATAAAGATCGCTACTGACGGTGGGTCTTCCGGCAATTTGTTCTGGAGGTAAATAGGTATTGCATTCTTGAGGTTGAGTATTGTCTACAGTGCTTTGGGGGATGGATTTGAGGTCGTTGAGAAAACCAAAATCAATTAAAATAACGGCGCGATCGCTCTGACGAAGCTTGATATTAGATGGTTTCAGGTTGCGATGAATGACTCGATGTTGGTGAACGAATGCCAAAATTGATAGGGTGTTTTCTAGCAATTCGATCGCTTCGTTTAGCTCTAACTTGTGTTGTTTTAAGATCTGCTCTAGATTTTCTCCTGGAATATATTCTTGAACCAGGTAAAATTCTTCTTGTTCTTCAAAATGATCTAAAAGTTGGGGAATCTGGTCGTGATATCCCAATCTTTCTAACAATGATAATTCTTCAGCCAAGCGGCGTTCGATTTTCGCCCAAGTAACGGGGTCGCTATCGGGTATATCTACTTGTTTAATCGAACAGGGAGATTGATAGGGTCGTTGTAAATTGTCCGCCAAATAAGTATTGATACCATTTTTTCCACCTAAATAACGGGTAATGCGATATCTGCTTCCTACTACCTGTTGGATTTTTAATAGTGGTTTGAGGTCATACAGCACTTCCAAAGCAGATTGATAGCGATTTTTCAGGGCAGGAGCGGTCATCTTGTTGACGATCTCGCCTAATTTATTACTAATCTCACAGTTTTGTTGCCAATTAGTATTGGTGCTTTCTAACTCTTTTGGCGATCGCCCTGTTAAGGCATAAATCACTATTTTCCCCAAAGCATAAAGATCGCTAATATAGCTAGGCTGTCCTGCTAGTTGTTCTGGTGCGCCATACTCCTCAATAGCGATCAATTTGGCTTCTTTTGCTTCTAATTCGGACATCGCTCCAAAATTAACTAAAACAAAATTACCATCCGAGCGGCGTTGAATTATACATGAAGGATTGAGGTTGCGATGAATGGCATTAATTTTGTGAGCAAAATCGAGAATTCTCAAAACATCGTGTAATAGATGGATGCCTTGAGCTTCATTAAAAACCTGACGGCTAACTTTTACTAATAACGATTCTCCTTCAATATATTCTCGAACCCGATAAAATTGCTCATTTTCAATAAAATACGTCAAAAATTGAGGAATTTGAGGGTGATCTCCCAATTTGTGCCAAAGGGAAACTTCTTCAGCTAAGTGTTGCTGATCTTTTTGCCAGGCTTCAGAATTGTTACATTGGGGCTGTATTTGCTCTATGGCACATCGAGAATCTCCCGCAGCTCGTAAATCTTTAGCCAAGTAAGTTTTACCCAATCCATCTCTACCTAATTTTTGAATAATTTGGTAACGGTTGCCAACAATCGCGCCAGGAGAGTGCATGATAGTTCTTGAATTGCCAATTGTTTGTACGGAATTAATCTGATTCCGTTGAGGACTGGGCATAGTGTAAATTAAAGCAACAAAGGAAAAATTTTATGTTTCTTAGTTTAGCCCAGCACTGCTATGGGGAATATTTTTTTATTTAATTCCAGATAGCAGACTAGGAGAAGAAGATTTTAAATTCGCTACAGAAGCTTGACTGTTTTCTCTGGCTACTCTAATTAATAGTGCTGCCAAAAGCAAAGAGGCAATAATCGAATTAATTCCATAACTAAAAAATGGTAATGGCAAGCCGGTAGTAGGTAAAGAGCCAGTGGCTACTCCAATATTAATTAACGATTGCCCTACTAAGAAAACCATTGCTCCTACAGCGATCGCTCTAGAAAACCGATAACGACTTTTAATTGCCACTCTTAGAGCTAGTGTGCCATAGGCGACGATTAGCAGCAACAATAATACTGAGCCAATAAAACCAAACTCTTCGGCATATACGGCAAAAATAAAATCTGTGGTGCGAATTGGTAAGTAAGATAATTTTTGCTGAGACAATCCTAAACCAGAACCACTAAAACCACCAGAAGCGATCGCTAATAAACTCTGAATCAATTGATAACCTTTGTCATGATAATCTTTCCAGGGATTGAGAAAGAAAACAATTCGCTCTCGTTGATATTCATTGACAGCAATACTAATTCCGGCTGCACTTAAACCTCCAATTACAGCACCGAGTAGTTGATTCCAGGGTAACTCGGCGACTACAGCAATTAACCACAAACTTATGCCACATAAAGCAGTAGTACTTAAATTGGGTTGTTTTAAGATTCCTGCCAATACTAAGGCAAATACAATTAACCATACCCAGCGTACTTTGTTAGTTAATTGTGGCCAGTTAGTAAATAAATAAGCTGCTTGCAAAGTTAAAAAAGGTTTGATTAATTCTGATGGTTGGATGGAAAAAGGTCCGATAGCAATCCAGCGACTAGCTCCCATGGTAGTTTTACCTAAGCCTGGTATCAAAGTACCGATAATTACTAACAAAAGCAGTAGCACCATCCAAGGAGCGCACTTACTGGTTTGGCGTAATGGCTGTCGTGTCACCACATTAAAGCAAATAATACCTATTGCAACTCCGATTAACTGCCGCTTGAGGATATAAAATCCGTCATTGTTATTCATTAGACCTTCGGGGTAGGAAGCAGAAATTAAGGTGATCAAGCCAATTAATAGCCAAGTGCAGGTTAACCAGTTTAACAAGCGAGCTTCCCAGGAATAATTTCGCACTTGAGGATCGACAAAGGGAATTAGATAGGGTAGATATTGCCTCACAGTTTTAAATCGATATTTAGTTTGTACCTATAATCGCCTTGCTATTTTAGCGTCGGAGCTAAAGATCGTAACTCACGATTTAGAAATAACCCCAAACCCTCGACTGTGGACTATAACCATCGTTATTTTGGGCATTTTAGTATTCCTCAGGCGATCGCGCTTTTTCCAGGTCAAATTTTAAAATTATTAACGAACATTGAGATTGATTACGTGTTCCATAGTTCCAGTACCACCTGAATTATGGTTGATCGAGTTACCTGGAGCATTTAATTGTAATGATACCGAGCTACCAGAACCTATAGGCTCGATTCTAATAACTAGTTTATGGGTCCCCTTAGACAGATAAGAAGACAAGTCTAGCTCAAAATCACTACCATCTATTTCTTTAATCGTCTTACCATCTAACACTACATATCCCGATAAATCTCCACTAGTTTCTAATTTGAAAATATGGGGTTCTGAAAGTTTGTAAGAACTCAAATAAACTGTATTGATAGATCTTTGGATGGAATGATTAGAACTGCTAGAACTAGATGTGGTGGAATTAGATTGACTCGAACCTGTATTTAGCTCATGAATATCTCGACCATCAATTTTTATTTCACCATTATTTATTTCAATTCTACCGTGTTCAGTATCTACTGAAATCTCAGCCATAGTTTGAGAGAGCCAAGCATCGGCTGATAACAATACAACACAAGCTAATAAATAAGTGATAGCAGAATTTGAGATAATGTTCATCATAAATCAGTAAGTATTATTTTTGGGCATTTAACTTAATTAAACAAGATATATAAAATAAAAATAGGGGAACTTACTTCCCCTAATATTTACAGGTTAAAATTTAATTGGTTTTGAGTATTAAATGGGGAAAAATTTTAGTAATCAACTTGTCCCTGATGAATATATTGTTCGGCATCTTGACCTACATAGTTACCAGTACCTACGGCAGCACCAGAATTCTCATTGCCTTGAACCCCTAACTGACTGTTAGCACCATCTATATAATTGCCATCTGCGTCTATTTGTCCTTGTTGGATGTATTGTCCTGTGCTTTGATCGACAACATTACCAGTACCTACAGCCGCACCAGAATTAGTGTTGGTTTGAATACCAGTTTGAGTGTTAGAACCTCCAATATAATTACCATTAGCATCAAATTGAGTTTGATCAATATACTGTTCGGTATTTTGATCGACAACATTACCAGTACCTACAGCCGCACCAGAATTAGTGTTTTGCTGAACGGCAGTAGAACTATTTTGAGCCAAAGCTGTTAGGGGAAACAGAATAATACTAGCAGCAGAGATAAGAGCTAAAGATTTTTTCATTTTGATTGACCTTAAAATATCTTTAAATGGATTGTGACAGCTTTTAGTTAAAATTTGGGTTGGATCTGCCTATAGTTGCAGGTTTATAGTTAGGAAAAAATATCTCAACCTATTAAAACCTTCATACAGTAGACTTTCAAAGATATTACCAGACAAACTCCGTTTCAGAAGAAATGTTTATATTTCTATAAAATTGTTAGGGAAGAAACTCTCGACGTTTTCACTAACCCATTCCATCATGTTAGGGAATGATAGTTAATTTACATGGCGATCGCAGTGAAAACAAGAAAACTTAAAATTTCTCTGATCGTTAGCGATTTATCTGGTAGTGGTGCTGGTAGATGGGGTGGCGGAGTACGTCCGTTTTTATTGGCTCAGGCTTTACGTCAGCTAGATTATCAAGTAGAGTTATTGGGTATAGCTTATGGGGAAGACGCGCCCCAAGTAAATGATCCAGAATTATCGATAGTTTCTGTTGGGTGTCAACGCCATTGGGGGTTTTTTCGCGCCGCATCTCAGGTAATTAAACAAATTGATGGGGATATTGTCTATGCTGTTAAGCTCAAGCCTACCAGTTTTGGTATTGCCCTAGTCAAAAAAATATTGCACTCAGGCGATCGCCCGTTGTTATTAGATATTGATGACTGGGAATTAAGTTGGCATGGTGGGGATGAATGGCAATATAATTTTAATCCCATTAAGTTAGCTCGTGATCTTTTCAAACCCCAAGGGGAACTTAAGCATCCCGATCATCCTCTATATCTTAAATGGATTGAGGGTTTAGGCGATCGCGCTGATTTAATTACCACTCACAATCAGTTTTTACAGCAACGCTTTGGAGGGATTTATCTTCCCAATGGTAAAGATACCAAGCTGTTCGATCCGACAAATTATAATCCTGAAGCAAGTCGTGTCAAGTATGGTCTGAGTAACTATAAAATTTTAATGTTTCCCGGCGCACCTCGACCTTACAAAGGTGTAGAAGATTTACTTTTAGCTTTAAAGCAATTAAACCGTCCCGATTTGAAGCTAGCGATCGTCGGTGGTAGTCCTTATGACGATTACGATCGCACTTTACAGGAAAAATGGGGTCAGTGGATTATCAAGTTACCCCGCACGCCGATTAATTTAATGCCAGAAGTGGTAGCTGCGGCTCATGTTATTGTAGTCCCCCAAAGAGATTCCACCGCGGCCAGAGCGCAATTTCCCCTAAAATTAACCGATGGAATGGCAATGGCGAAACCGATTTTAGCAACTCAGGTGGGAGATATTCCCCATATTTTGGGGGATACTGGTTATTTAGTCGATCCCGATTCTCCCCAACAATTAGCTGAAGCTATTGAGTATATTTTCAACAATTTAGCCGAAGCCAATCATCGCGGTATGGCGGCTCGTCAGAGATGTCTCCAATACTACAGTATCGATCGCATGAGTGCAATTTTAGAAGATGTAATTTCTCAACTGCAATTCAAGATTAATTCTTAGGTTTCAATCGTTAATAGATAATATATATTAATATGAGTGCTAATAAGTTTCTTATTGATCTGGCTAAAAAAGAGCCTTTATTTATTGTTATTTCAACTATTCTTAGTTTAAGTAGTGCAATTTTTAATGGAGTTAGTACTGCTCTATTAATTCCAATTTTAGTGGTTTTTTTAAATGACGGAGATTTTAGTAATATTCCGAAAAGACCTCCAATTTTAAAACAGTTTTTTACTTTCTTTGATCGCTTTGAAGGTGACTCAAAAATTATTATTTTGATTGCCCTAGTCATTGGGGCGATCGTTTTAAAAAACGCTACTAATTATCTCAATCTTTGGCTTGGTAATTACTATACTAAAGTTTTAGTTAATAACATGAGGTTTCAGGGTTTTTCCTTACTGTGTGAAGTTAGTTTAGATTATTATGCTCAAAATAAAGTCGGCGATATCATGGTGCGAATCAACCGTGAAATCGAACGAACTACAGCAGCTTTAAGGAATTTACAAAAAATACTAACTGTTAGTATTACTATTTTAACTTTTACTTATTTTTTGATTCTTATTTCCTTACCTCTTACTTTAGTCACTACAATATTGTTAGGATTAATTGCTCTTAGCAATCAATATTTTGTCGTCAAATCTAAACAACTAGGTAAATTATTAGCTCAAACTTCTAAAGAATATTCCCGCAAAGTTTTAGAGTTTTTAATGGGAATTCGTTTAATTAAAACTATAGCCAATGAAGCAGAGGAATATCAAGTAATTAAAAGCCTAATTGAAGCCAGAGAAAAAGCTCAACTAGAATCCCAATCAATTAGTGGTATTATCGCCCCGCTAAATGAAATTTTTGGTATTATTATGATTTTAGGGCTGATTATCATCAGTCGCTATTTATTTGCCGAACAACTTCAAGAATTTGCCCCCATACTTTTGACTTATTTAGTTATTTTATTTCGCTTGCTTCCCTTTGTCGGTCAGCTAAACAATGCCAGAACTCAGTTTGCTAATAATGTTTCTAGTGCAGAAATTGTAGCTGACTTTTTACGTCGAGATAATAAACCATTTTTAAGTCAGGGACATATACAATATACACAATTGAAATCCAGTATTAAATTTGAAGGAGTTAGTTTTGCTTATCCGAGTCATAAACAATTAGTACTTGATAATATTACTATCGATATTCCTAAAGGAAAAACTGTTGCTTTAGTTGGTTCTTCGGGGGCTGGAAAATCTACTATTGCTGACTTATTACCAAGATTTTACGACCCCATTCAAGGACAGATTACTCTCGATGGTAAAAATCTTAAAGACTACAATATTAAAAGTATTCGTAGAGCAATGGGCGTAGTCAGTCAAGATACTTTTTTGTTTAATAATACCGTTACTTATAATATTGCTTATGGTTTAGAAAATGTCGGCGAAACAGATATTGTTACTGCTGCTAAACGGGCTAATGCCTATGAATTTATTAATCAATTACCTCAAGGATTTAATACCGAAGTAGGCGATCGCGGAGTCATGTTATCTGGCGGACAAAGACAAAGATTAGCTATTGCCAGGGCTTTACTTCGCAATCCCGATATTCTCATTTTAGATGAAGCTACCAGTGCTTTAGACACAGTTTCTGAAAGATTAGTTCAAGAAGCAATCGAAGAATTATGTCGCGATCGCACTACTTTAGTTATTGCTCATCGACTGTCTACTATTCGCCGCGCTCATCAAATTGTGGTATTAGATAAAGGAAAAGTGATAGAAACAGGTACTCATGAAGAGTTATTAGCTAAAAACAATCTTTATGCTCGTCTTCATGGGATGCAATTTCAAGATAAATCTTATGATGAAGTAGCTCCAATTACTCAAAAAATTGCTTCTAAATTATTGCGCCATAGTAATATTAATCTGTCTTATGAAATTCGTAATGATCTAAATTCTTTAATTGGTTCTCTACAATTAATTACTGATGGCTTAGTAGAAGATAAAGAAGAACAAGAGTTGGTTGTTAAAGAAGCTTATCAAGCTGCTAAAAATATGTTAAACACTATTGAAAAATACGAACTAGAAATATTACAAAAATCACTTTAATAACTCAGTAAACAAATGTCTAAATACTATATATTTTTTACTAGAGATACTTTACCTCAACCAGAAGCTCATATAGTTCATGATGTCAATACAGCTAATGCGGCAGCTAATTTGGGATATCCAGCAATTTTAGTCTACCTCAACCAACGCTATCAATCTTTTAATCCCGTTGATTGGGTTCATGCTTTTCAACCGCAAAAACCTTCAGTAGAACTCATCAAATACTATAGCATTCAAGAACATTTAAAAGTCATTCCTTTAGCTATGCCCTGGCCTATTAGTGCTAGAGGAAACAAGTGGACTCATATCAGTACTGCTATCTGTAAATATTATTTTCCGCTACATATTTTTCCCCATACTAAAATCTTACATACCCTCGATTGGAATTTGGTTAAAGTTGCTATTAAATCCGGCATTCCTGTAATTTACGAACGGGAACACAATCGCCAAAAAAACTATGAATCAGAAATTGTTAATAGTCCTTTATTTCAAGTAGCAATTACTGTAGCTGATTCAGTTAAAAACAATATGATTGCTAAAGGAATGCCACCAGAAAAAATTGTCAAACTACACTTAAGTTTTAATCAATCTTTTTTGAGCAGACAAACAGAATTAGCCCAAGAATGGCGCAAGCAACTATTATCTAATAATTACCAACAATTAGTTGTTTATTCAGGAGGATTATATAAATTTAAAGGAGTAGATCTACTGCTAGAAGTAGCAGAGAAATTACCAGAAATTCAATTTGTATTCGCTGGCGGAACAGGCGATCGCTTGATACAATATCAGCAACAAGTTCAACAACAACAACTAAATAATGTTAAGTTCTTAGGATACATTCAACACGATCGCCTACCCAGTTTATTACAAGCCGCCGATATATTAGCCCATCCCCATTGTTCGGGAGAAGCCGCAACTTTTACCTCTCCTTTGAAATTTTTTGAATATTTAGCTTCCGGAGTACCGATCGTCGCAACTAAAATACTCCCCCTACAAGAATTTCAGACTGCAAATATTATGGCTGGTTGGTGCGAAACCGATAGCGTAACAGCATATATTAATTGTTTGCAAAACACTCTGCAAAAATATCCCAGAAAACCATCTGGTTACACTGAACAAATTGATTTTGCCCGTCAATTTTCTTGGGAAAGTAGAATGAGTAAAATTATGAATTGTGTCGAGCCAGCTTTCCAGCCCAGCAAAATTATAAACTAATAGCTGCGATCTGTCACTGGAAGCATAACTTTGCCTCTTCAACCTCTACAATGCTGATCCTTACGTTTAGCAATTTTAATTAGCGCGATTACTTTAGGAAACATAATATTGCCGAAAGTTTAAAATGGAAGCATAAACTTGCCGTGAAAAATGGACTAAATCTTTAACATTCAATTATTTAGACAATTGCTTTTCCGCGCAGCTAATATCTCAACACCGTGGTTGGATGAATATGTACCCACAGGTGACGTATCCCCCACGCTCAAATTAAAGTTAGTATGTCATTTTCGATCAAATCTTTTATTTGTCTTGCAACTTGATTAGCTAAATGACGGCTCTTAATTAAAACACCCATTTCCATATTTAGAGTAAAGGCATATTGAGTAAGATTAGCACTAGTTATAAATAGTTTATGAGAATCAGCGATCGCAGACTTGATATGCAAAGAGCCATATCGACCTTCGTTGTCTACAGGTCTTTTATCTTTAGACCAAATGAAGACTTGAGATTGTTCGATAATTTCCTTTCCGAAAGCTTCTTTGATGCCAAAAGGAATCTTTTTAGAGACTTCAGGATTTTCAGCAATCAGTTTTACTTTAACTCCCCGATTTAAAGCTTCTAATAAGACTTGAGCTATTTCGGGAATTTTGTAAACAGCAAAGCTAATCAAAGTTAACTCTATTTTTGCCTCTTGAATTAATTGAAGTAAAACTCGATCTGTTCTTCGCAGGGGAATTTCAGTCACTTCTGGACCAGTCCATACCAATTCTACATCAACTTCTTTATGACTTTGGTTAACAGAATAAGCTGAACTCATTAAAGCTGTAGCTAAAGAAGAACTGTTCCAATCAGAATGTTCTGTAGCCCAAAGATCGAGTAATTTAGCAACTGAACGACGAAATTTCGGTATGGAGATTTGACTTAATATCCGATTTTTGAGACTTTGATTGAAGATTGAAGCATCATTCAGAAGTATATCTATTAGATTTTCTAGTAGTGATGGCGGTAGAGAACTTACTACAAAGTGTATTTGTGCTAATAATTTAGTCATTAGTTTTTGGTTTAATGCTATTGTTTATTTGGTAATTATGTACTAACAACTAATTACTACAAACGTCCATTTATCTCAACACAAGACAAGATAAGTTCATACTAAACAAAGAAGGCAAGCTCGTCCTTTGTGACTGTGGGAACTAAAACCGAACGATCTAATAGCTTATTACCTCTCTCGCAAGAAGTTTCTGGCGCAAATAAGCAGGAGTGACAAGCTGACCAGTGAAGTGACGGAGTTCCTTCGTCGGGTATATGCTCGGAACATAAAGGATCTGCGGTACATATTTTCATTTGCTCTAGAGCTTGATTGATATGATATCCAAGGGTTTTTGGTTCTCCCAGCTTAACTAACCCGCCTAATGTTCCTTCACTGTCTGGAGCAGCAGTATAGATTAGTAACCCTGCTTGAGAACCGTATTCAGTTTCAGGCGTTTGAGAATAAATTCTTTCTCGCAGACTAGCTGCACTATAACCACATTCCAAGGTTAATTGACGCATTAAGGCGTGAGTAAATGAATGAATTAACATATATCGCATTCCAGGAAAAGTAACTTTATCTACTAAATCGGGATTACGAACGTTGAGCCATTGTTTTTGCGCTTCTTTGGTACTAATTCCCCGCTTAACAACTTCTGGGCGATTTTCCCAGGCTCTAATTAGTTCTTCTTCAAATTCTAAGAAAATTCCTTCCCCTTTAATTTCAGTTGCAGGAATCCATTTAGGGGCTTTTCTGCTGATGGGAGCTAGAGTTTGTTCTGTCTGATTTTCTAAATCTGCTAATTCTCCTGGTGATTGAATACGAGTAAAACCAATTAAAGCTCTAACTTCCCTGAGCTTGGGTACGAGAACAGTTTTCCTAAAATACTTTTCGTAGCCTTCTGGGGGATCAGTCCGTTCGAGACGAAAATCAGAATTGTTTTTGCTGGTATCGGCAACAGAAAATACTTCCCACTCAGGAGTTTTTAGGTCTTGATATTGTTCATTTTCTGATGGTTGTTTGACCGCCTCGATCGCTTTCCAGATTTCTGAAGTGGGAAAAGAGGCAAAGTCTTGCAATTGTCCCGAAGCTTGAAGAATTGGCAGAAAGTTCTCTAGTAATTCTTGGCTTTCTATTTTACCCACCATTGCCCAGTTTTTTTCGACTAGTTCTTCTAATTTATTAGACCCTTTAGGAATAGATAAAGCAGAAAGAGTAGCCGAAAACCAACTATTTGATGCTCCCAGTAGTATAGTTTTCATCTGTTTATCGCAGCGATCGTCAAAGTCTCTCAAATGGGGATGACGACCCCGACACCCAGGCATATTTTGTTTCCCCTGACTGCCAAAGGCATCAGATAACATACGACTTTGCCCGCATTTATCGCATTTTACTTGAATATCGCTAGGAGTTCCCGATATACCTAGTTCAAATAAACGCAAAGAACCATCACAATCACTATTTCCTCGATGCACAAAGTATCGCCAGGGAAAATCGTCTAGGTGTCCGTTATCGCAAGCGACAAGAAATTTCACGGGAATAACATTGGGAGGTTTGATAGCTCTGGGACAGTTTTTGTGTTGATATCGAGTTTCCCCAGGGCGATAGGCATTGTGTTTTAGTTCAAATAATCCAGAGTTAAGATTGGCTAACAATCTACATTTGGGACATACCATCCAATTGGGAAAAGGTGCGACGGGGATACCGACATTGGCAGCTTCGTCAAAAGGACTTTTGGCAGCTTCTTCGGGTAAAGGTGGTAAACGCAATTCTTCGACCTGCTTCCCCAAACGCTTTTGTACCATCGAGAGCAATCTGGGTTCTGTTAATTCTCTAGTACGCGATCGCTCCCAATCTTCTAGACCCATGACAATTACGGCAAGATTGGGCAAATCGGCGATCGCACCAATGCCATAGGTAAAAAGTATCTGACTGGGGCGCAATTCCCCGACTCGGTATTTTTTGAACATGGGATGATTTGGGTTTTGGGTTTTGGTTTTTAGTTCTTAGTTCTTAGTTCTTAGTTCTTAGTTTTTAGTTTTTGGTTCAATACGGTTGTCTACTAATTACTAAAAACTAATTACTAACCACTTATTGACTAAAAGGTTGAGGAAGGGGTGAATTTTCTTCGCTTAAGGGCAAATCATTTAAAATTAAGCCAATGGTCGGCTCGACATTACGCAGTGAATTTAAGCAGGTAAAATCATCCCACACCCCTTGTCCTGCGGGTTTGATTAAATCGATCGCCGTACCGTCTTTACTAGATACTCGATATTTTAGAGTTGTTCCTGGTTCTACAGAGCTAATCCGACTCAGCCAACGATCTAGTTTAACTTCTAGTTCCTGTTTCAAGCGATCGCCAACGGCTCTACCTTCAAGCTGTTCGGCTCGTTCAATAATGGTTTTAACTGCTTCTTGAATATAGGGATGATTGCGTTCGATTGCTCCTGCTTTGTCGTTGCCGTTAAATTCTTCTCCTGCCAAACGTACTAGAGTTATTAGTAAGGCAGTTAGTCCCCGATCTAATGCACCAGAGGCAAAAGGAGTGACAGAAAGAGCCTCGACGTGCTGATAAAATGTGGCGTGATAATGGCAGAATTTTTCGTAATGGGATAAATCTCTAGGTCTTGCCCAGTTATACAGCGTAATTACCAATCCAGGATAGGAACGTCCTACCCTAGAAGTTGCCTGAATATATTCGGCGGTATTTTTGGGTTGACCGCAAGCAACCATCACTCCTAAGCGTTTGACATCCACCCCAACAGAAATCATGTTAGTTGCCAGGATGACATCTAAAGGTAAAGGAAGTTTGTTTTTTTGCCCCGATTGATTTTCTTGTTGATAATTAAATGGTATCTCCAATTTATCTAACAGTTGGGGAATTTCTGTAGAATCTTTGCGAGAAGTCAATTCATCTACAATCAGACGATTTCTTTTAGCCAGACCTCTCTGTTCCATTTTGTTTAAACGATTGCGGATATCATCATCAACTAATCTTCTCGTCCCTCCCAATTCTCTTAAAGAGTTGAAATACCCTACCAAGGTCATCCAGGGGTCTACTTTTTCTCCGTATTGTTCGTAAAGAATTTGAGAGGCTGCCAAAACTGCCAAATAAACCCGAATAATTGCAGCTTTTAGTCTTCTACCAGGGGCGCAAATTCCTAAATAGCGACGACCAGGATGGGATGGGGTTGGTGGGTTTTGTTGGGAGAAGAAATTATCTTCAATATTTAAGCCTTGGGGTGGAAATATCTGTAGCTGACGTTGGAATAAACTATTGACCTGAGTTTCTGCTTGACGGATGGTAGCGGTTGAAGCAATGACTTTAGGACGCACTGCCTTACCTTGGACTTCCCAAGTAGCTAATTTATCTACTGCTGTTTCGTATAAACCCACTAATGTACCGAGAGGACCACTGATTAGATGTAACTCATCTTGAATGATGAGATCGGGTGGGCGTAATTTGCCACAGTAAATAGTCTTGGCTGCCTCTAATCCTCTAGTTTTACGGTGATGGTCGGCATCTTCTATATCGGGAGAACGAAAACCATGACGTTGACAGTAGCCATTGACCTCTCCAAATAGCATTTGAATTTCTCCTTTCCAGGGCA
Source organism: Pleurocapsa sp. (assembly GCA_050330335.1). Lineage (GTDB taxonomy): Bacteria > Cyanobacteriota > Cyanobacteriia > Cyanobacteriales > Xenococcaceae > Waterburya. The sequence continues at coordinate 15,991 of JBHJNX010000149.1, forward strand.
TTTGAGCAAACTTATCTACTGTTGCGATTAACAAAGTTGGCAGACGACGATAAATCTCTTCGTCTACTACTACAATTGGCAATCCTTCACCCTTAGAAAAGCTACACTTGCCTAACTTATCACCACATTTAACATAGGTGCGTCCCTGTCCCTTTTCTACCGACTCAACCTGAATATTCTTACCAGGTTCGATCTTCGTGCCACACCAGGGACAGTTGGTAAGTTGATGAGGTGTTCCTCCCGACTGTCTGGAGTTTTGCGATCGCTTTTGTTTGACCCATTCTTCGCTTTGAGAGGTGTAGTTAGGGGTACTGCTATTTCCCACCCACAAGCCAATGCGGATTGGTTCTTCCCCCCAAAGATCGGGATTTTGTCGTCGTAGGTGTTCGCAGGCACAAATTAAGGTTGTCGCCCGTTGAAACTGCTGTAGGGTAAGCAAACGGAGAGTATAGCGCATCAAGACCGCTACTCCGTGATGTCCGTCTCTGCCACCAATTTTGCCTTGTAATCTTCTCAAGGCAATAGTATAGGCGGTTAAACCCAAATATGCTTCAGTTTTACCCCCACCTGTAGGAAACCAGAGTAAATCTGTAACTGCATCAGTAGGATGAGAGCGATCGCGATGATGTAAATCTGTAGCACTAGCTAAATTTAGAAGAATAAATGCTAGCTGAAATGGTCGCCAACTATGATTATTGGGCGTATCTAATTCTGTTAGGCTAGTTTTTTCTCCTCGACGGATTTTTTCGCTGTAAATCGAGTGAATCCGTTGTTCCTTCATGGCTAGATTCATAAACTTGAAGGCTGCAACGGCTTGGGGATTATCTTGTAGTGTTTTTATTCCCTCTTTAATACGAGTTAAGGCTTGACAGCAATTAGCGATCGCCTTAACAGCAACTTCTTGATATTCGCCTAAAAGTTCTTCGGGGTTGGCAATCTTTTGTTCTTGTGCGTCGATCCAGGCTTGATAAGCAGTAGTTAAGGGAGTTAGATAGCTAATCAATTCATCTGGTTCGGCTTCTCCTAGCTGTTTCATATCCACTACCAAATCTGTTAAATCGGGAGTTGTGGATTGAGGAACTTCGTAGTCGGGAATAAACGTAGTGGAAAGGGCGATCGCTCTTTGGGAATCGTTTGGAGAAGAAACAGCTTTAACGGCTACTCCATGACCCACCACAAACTCTACCTGATGGCGGTACAGCATTGCCATTGCTCGATTTTCTTGATGAATTACAGGGTCGAGATTAGCACCACTTACTGCTAAGGGTTTCCGTAGAAAAATATCTGGCTGATTAGAGTCGCTAGAACGCAGTATTAATTCTGGTTGAAATAGCCAGGCACTATCGCGTAGTTTATTGGGTTCGGTTTGATGATTAACTAAAAACAGAGTGATTAACCAATCTCCCTTAAATTCCCTAACTCTGCCCTGGACGAATACTTCTGGGACTTCTTGAGGGGAAATAACCCATTCAATAGGTTTGCCGTCTTTGAGAGGGACAACTTTAGTACCCTGGCGGGGTGTACGTTTCCAGACTTTGATTGAACCACCATCTTCTTTAAAGCTAATTTCGCTATCTTTACGCTGGTAATGTCCCCATTTAGCAGTAATTTCTAATTCTTTAATTTCCCCACTGACACAAAAACTCATGCCAATAGAAGAAGAAAACATACTGGTTGCAGGAGGAATGGCACTATCACTCTGACCTTCCTCAGAATCATCTTGCCCTGCGTAAGCAAGATTATCTTGTTGTTCGGGAGCTTCTTCTACTAGCTCTTCGGGATTTTTAGAACGCATTTTGGGAGCTAAAACCCCTAATAAATAACGATTACTAACACTTCCTTCTTGGACTTCCTCTGTTTCTCCATTTACAGGGCCGAGCAAGTCGCGCAAAATTAACTGATGTAATTCTTCTCTAATGTCGTAGGGAGTAGCTTCAATCAGAATTTGTTTTGAGGGTGGTTCAGTTTGAGTAGATGGTTCTAAATTTAATAAATCCGCTTTAATCTCGATTTTTTCTTCCAACAGACTATCTAAATTATTTTCACTATTGCCTTCAGATGGCACGTAGTTAGTATCAGTAAAGCTAAGTTGTTCTCCAGAAGTGGCTTTAGGAGATTTCTGTAAAGATTTAAAGCATTTAGAAATGGCATCAAGGATACTTTCTGCTACACCGCCGTCAATGCCCAAACATTCTTCATCGCGGTCTAAATCTAAACCATCTAGTAAAATTTTTAAATACTTCTGTGGGGCATAAACTACTTCACTCCAGTCAAGAACTGCTTCACCCGCTTTGAGTTGTCGATTGATCTGCTTTAAATCTACTTCTCCAGGTAGTTTTGGAGGAAGTTCGATAATTTCTTTTCCCACTGATTTGCCAGCAACTTTTTACAATTACGGTCACTGTTCTAACATATTGGTTCGTTGGTGTCGTGAGGGAGTTATTAGTTGTAAGTAATTAGTTTTTAGTTTTTGGCTGAAGAAGCGATCGCTTTTAAGTCATTATTTATTTTTGTAAATCTCGAACAATGTTATTGATCGCAGTCTTTAAATTAGGTAAGTCATTGACGATGATGCCCCATACCTCAGTTAAATCTACCCTAAGATAGTCATGAATTAAAACATCTCGTAATCCAGCAATCCTTCTCCAAGGTACTTCTGGATATTTTCCCCTGAATTCGGGCGATAATCTTTTTGTTGCTTCACCAATTACCTCGAAGTTGCGAATAACCGCATCTTGAATCATGGGAGTCTGCATAAATATTTCTTTTCCATCAAAAGTATAAGACTCAATTGCTTCAATACATTCTTGTATATTACTGACGTAAAGTAAATCGTTTTTCATAAAGGTATGGCTTCTTTTAATACCTGTTCGCGAATACATTCATGTAAAGTCTCAGGTTTGGCAACATCTACTTTGCGATCGAGTAAATCTTCTAAATCTTGAATTAAAGCGATACGGTTTAACAAACTACGCCCAACTTGAATGTCCATCAAGAAATCTATGTCACTATCTTCTGTTGCTTCTCCTCTAGCTACAGAACCAAAAATCCGTATATTAGAAGCTCCATATTGAGCAGCAATCTTGATAATTTCTGCTCGTTTTGCTTTAAGTAATTTTTTGATTTCCATATCTTTTTCACTTAAATATATTTTTCCTCGTTCTAAATATTTTTCTTTAACTCCTAATTCAAATGTAGGAAATGGATAATTTTCTTCTTTAACTTGATTAATCAATATTTTTAACCTATTAAAATTTAACAGCCAATTCACGATCGCACTAAAAACTAAAAACTAAGAACTTTAGACAAGATAAATCTAAGCAACATATAAAATTGGTCTTTTACCTAAAGCAAGAAGCGATCGCTCTAAAGTTTCCAGCTTTGTATTGTGACTAGGATCGAGTGTTCTTCTAACCTCTTTTTCGTCCACAGTCAAAGTCTGAGCAAGCTGGGTCTGGTTTAAGTTTTTTTCCTGCATTGCCAACCAAATTGAAGCCTTAAAGGAAGTCTGTAGAGGTGTTGTTACCAAATATTCGTTTTTAGCTGGTTCAGAAGGAGTTGGAATTTCTAAACGGCGGATAACTCTATTGGCGATCGCTGTCTTGATGCGCGTTCCCTTGCGTCTTACGGAGTGGCTGACTCTGGAACTTGTTTCCAGAGCTTGAACGCCACGTCCGACGAGGGGTCGCATCGCTTCTTCTAGGCAATCGGCAGCTTCATCGAGCGCATCTTCTATATTTTCTCCTTGGGTAATAGCGGTCACGGTAAGTCACGAAAAGTAACTGTAAAATCTCCGTCCACTTCATCGGTCGTTAAAGTTACAGGAAAGGAAAAGCGACTCTTGATGTAATTATCTTTTAAATTCATCTTCCTTATTATTGAATAAAAACTAACAATTAACAACTTTTTCAACAAGATATTGGCTCTTTAGTGGGATTATCTTCTAGAGGAGCGAGATTGAGTGTAAGTTTTTGCTTTAAAGCGATCGCAATTTTATGCAGCATTATCAATGAGTTGCCTTCATAATCTGCTTCTTCTAAATCGTCAATAACTGATTGTGTTGTTCCTACAAGTTCGGCAAGCTGTTGTTGAGTTAAACCTGCTTTTTGACGAGCATCATATATAAGTTGTC
>JBHJNX010000150.1:0-30776 GCA_050330335.1 Pleurocapsa sp.
TTAGATAGTTTTTTTAATCTAGTTTCCTATGAGTTAAAAATTCGTCAAACTATTGTCTTGTCTTGGTTCTAGGGCTTGGCTGCGGGACATTTCCCTCAACCGCGCATTTACCAATATACTCACCCTAATTTAAAAAGTCAACCCCTAATCTTAAAAAATTTTCTCGGTTTTTGAATCCAATGGTTCTAAGCCATATGAATTAGGCTTTTGAAATACTCTGTTGAATTTTAATAGATGGATATTGACTTGAGAAAGATTATGCTAATCATTATGTATTATGTTACTGATAGTTTGATATTGAAATATTTTATGGTGGTATTACCTTCTTGGCTAATTGTCGATCGCCTGTTACAAGATTGGTTATTAGAAGACATCGGCAGGGGAGACTGTACTACTCAAGGATTATTTGCTGGGAAAACGCTAATTTCTAATGCCACTTGGGTAGTCAAAGAAGATGGCGTAATTGCTGGATTACCTATTGCAGCTAGAGTCTTTGAATTGTTAGATCGAAACGTAAAATTTTCTCCTACTGTAGAAGAAGGAGATTTTTGTCAGTTGGGAACTAAGATTGCCACTATTGAAGGAAGTAGAGAAGCTTTACTGACTGGAGAAAGAGTGGCATTAAATTTGGCAATGCGTTTGAGCGGAATTGCTACAGCTACATACAAATATGTGCAAAAAATTAGCGATCTGCCTACTAAGTTAGTAGATACCAGAAAAACTACTCCCGGTTTAAGGGTGCTGGAAAAGTATGCCACTAGGGTTGGCGGTGCAATCAATCACCGCATGGGATTAGATGACGCAATAATGATCAAAGATAATCATATTCAGGCAGCAGGAGGAATTGAAAGTGCGATCGCTCTTGTGCGTAATCATACTCCCTATCCTTTGAGTATTGAAGTAGAGACAACAAATATAGAAGAAGTAAATGCTGCCTTAGAAAATGGTGCAGATATTATCATGCTGGATAATATGTCTTTAGATAATATGAAACTAGCAGTAGAGATAATTCGTCACAAGTCTAATAGAGTAAAAATAGAAGCTTCTGGAAATATTACTTTAGAAACAATTCGCACTGTGGCTGAAACAGGAGTTGATTATATTTCTAGTAGCGCGCCAATTACACGCTCTCACTGGTTAGATGTCAGTATGAAACTTATATAGCATTGCTGAAAAAGCCGCTCACTGTTTCCTGTTTTGTCGTGAATATTTTTCACGAATTGCCGCCGTAATTATAGTGATGACAGTAATGGGAATCACAAAAACTAGTATCACTGTTTCGTAAACAAGTAAACCATTGTAATTAACCGCATTTAAAATTAGATAACCTAAATACATTAAATAGTAAGCAATAAATAATAATCCTTCCCAGCGATCAATGCGATTACCAGAATAAAAAATTGGCAAACAGACAAAAGCTACCGCGATCGACACAGGAATATCAAATTGAATAGCTGTAGATGAAACTAAAACCCCAGCAGGAGCAATTATTCCCGCTACCCCTAAAACTGCGACAATATTAAATATATTACTACCTAATACATTACCCACTGCAATATCTCTTTCGCCACGAATGCTCGCCATCACAGAAGTAGCTAATTCTGGTAAAGAAGTTCCTAAAGAAACAATTGTCAATCCAATTAATAAATCGCTGACTCCCAAACTTCGAGCGATCGCACTTGCTGAATCTACTAGTAAACGAGAAGCTACAACCAAAATGCATAAGCCAAGGATCACAAATCCAATATACTTGAGAGTAATTACCAGAGAGTTTGTACCTAAAAACCCATATTCTTCAGCAAACTCATCGCGATCGCTACTATTAATTTGTCTGCGGCTTTGATAAATTAAATAGAAAGTATAAACTACTCCACCAAAAAATAAAATACTGCCATCAATGCGGCTCAATAGACCATCTAATCCAAACATCAGTAGCAAAAATGATACTCCAATAACAATCGGTACTTCAAAGCGAATTAACTTTCTACTGACCATTAAAGGGGTAAATAAAGAAGACAAACCCAAAATTAAGAGAGTATTAAAAATATTACTCCCTACCGCATTCCCCACTGCAATATCGGCTTGTCCGTCTAAACTAGACATCACACTGACTGCCATTTCTGGCGCACTAGTACCATAAGCCACAATAGTTAAACCAATAATTAAAGGGGAAATACTCAAAATTGCTGCTAGCTTAGATGCCCCATTTACCAGCAATTCAGCACCAACTACCAAAAGGATCAAACTCCCTATCAAAATCACAACTGTAGTCAAAGTCATAAAAAATATTAATAGTATTTAAGTAAAGCCACTAAATCTAATTCAAAGAAAATCTATAATTATCAATTCTAGTTCTTCAACTGCGACTTATTTTCTGCAACTGTATTTTGTATGGAATTGTTAATCTTCGCCACCGTGATGTGAATCTACAACTTTACAACTTGTTAAAAACTTGACTTTATAGGGCAAAATAGGATCTAATATTTAGTACCCATGTTCTGAAACATATACCCTAGAAATAAAGTCATGGAAAGTTTAACTCCAGCCCAAAAAGAACTCTATGATTGGCTAGTTGAGTATATTCGTTCTACTCAACACGCTCCTTCAATCAGACAGATGATGAAAGCCATGAATTTGCGATCGCCAGCACCAGTGCAGAGTCGTTTAGAAAGATTACGAAATAAAGGTTACATTGACTGGACTGATGGGAAAGCTCGGACTTTGAGAATTTTGCATCAACCCGAACGGGGATTGACCATTGAAGGGGAAATAGCCGCAGGTGGTTTAGTCGAGCCATTTGCCGATGAAAAATCTCGATTGGATCTATCAGAGCTTTTTTCACGGTCTGATTGCTATGTACTTAGAGTAGTAGGAGATAGCATGATTGAAGACTTAATTAACGAAGGGGATTATGCGATCGTGCGCTCTCTTGCTTCTCAAGAAGAAGTCAAAAATGGCGATATTGTTGCCGCTAGAGTTCGGGGACACGGTACAACTCTAAAAAGATTCTATCAAGAACAAGACAACGTTACTCTCAAGCCTTCTAATCATAAGTATGAACCGATTAAAGTTGATGCTGATGCGGTAGAAGTACAGGGTGTTCTAGTTGGTGTATGGCGATCGCTAAGTCATAATTGATGGAGAATTAAACGGGCAGCAGCAAACAGTACCTTTTAAAAATAAAATATAGTGAACTAGCTGTCTGCCTAATTTGTTGGTCAACAGTATCCTACTGTGAAACTACAGGGCTTGCGTTGACTTCCTTAATCTCGTTTCTAAGATTTGTCTATAAAATTAGTAACTATAAATATATCAACAGTAAAGTGAAATAGTATTAACTGGAGGTGTTTCGTGTTTAAGACTATTTTATTTCCCATTGATTTTAATCGAGAGACACAAAAAGCTATAGGAATAGTGGCAAATTTGGTAACAACTTACAATAGTAAGTTAATCGTACTATCAGTAGTAGAATCGAAACCAGAAGGAAAAATGAATTCAGAAACGCAAGTTGAAAGACTGCTTGCTGAAGCTAAAGATTTTTTTGCCACACGAGGTATCGATGCTAAAACTATCGAAAGACAGGGACTTCCTGCTTTTACGATTTGTGATGTAGCAGATGAAATTAATGCTGACTTAATCATTATGGGATGTCGGGGTTTGGGTTTAATTGAAGAGACTGCCGATAACAGCGTCACCAATCAAACGATCAATCTTTCTCCCTGTCCTGTTTTAGTTGTTACTTGAAGGAGCATAGAGCATAAGCCCATAGATTGCTTAAATTTGCCAGAAGTCTCAACTAATTGTTATTTTAAGGTTAGAATTTCCGCTCCCGTATCGGTGACTGCTACGGTATGTTCAAACTGGGCTGATGGTCGGTTGTCTTTGGTAATTACAGTCCAGCCATCGGCTAAAAATTTAACTTTGTGCGTTCCCAAATTGAGCTTGGGTTCAACAGTAAATACCATTCCCGATCGCAATTTTAAGCCGAGGAAGAAAATTTTCAGTTAGGGCGATCGCTATGGGTGGTAAAACAGATTTAGACAGAGTGGTAGCTTACATTCCCACAGAATTAAAACAAGAACTCCAAGAATGGGCAGACTCAGAAGAACGTTCTGTATCCTGGGTAGTTGCCAAATTAATCGATCGCGCCGTAAGAGAACGCAAACAACAGCCAAATACAGTAAAAGTCGTGAATATGAGGTAAGTGGTAATACGGGTTGACACCACAGCCTCTGAGGCTCTCCCGTTACTCGATATCAAGATCATTCCTCAATTAGTTGTTTAACGACTTGATTTAAACCGACAGAGTTAGAGGCTTTGAATAAAATGCGATCGCCTGGTCGTATAATTGCTTTTAATTGCTCGGTCAAAGTATTGCGATCGCCAAAACATTGACAGGGAATTCCCTTTGCTCCTGTAGCTATGGCTTCGGTTGCGGGTTCATCAGCTAAAACTAATAATAAATCCAGTTCTAGCTCTTTAATTTTTTCTCCTACCTGGTGATGCAACTCGCTGGTATAGTCTCCCAGTTCTTTCATCGTTCCCAAGATGGCTATGTGACGTTTACCTGGGGTTTGTTTGAGCATTTGTAACGCAGCCAGCATAGATTCTAAACCTGCATTGTAAGTTTCATCTAGCAGTAAAATATCATCGGGTAAATTGTAGCGACGCGATCGCCCTTGGGGTAGAGTAACTGTTAAACCCTCACTTAAGCAATCAAGATCGATCCCCAATATCCTAGCCACAGCGATCGCTCCTAAATAATTACTGGCATGATGGATTCCTGCTAGGGGTAAAGGTAAATCTCTTCCCCCTACTCTGATAGTCTGTTCGTCAATTAATTCTCCCGTCACATCTCCCCCCGATAAACCATAGGTGACGGTTTCCCCTTGCCATACTCTGGCAGCAGTTTCCATTAATAAGGGGTTGTCGTAATTTAAAACAGCCACACTACAATTGGGCATGGTTGCCAGTAACTCACATTTAGCTGCGGCGATCGCTTCTCGCGAACCCAATCTCCCAATATGAGCCGTACCCACATTAGTTATCATACCGATAGTAGGACGGGCAATCTCTGTTAATAGAGCAATTTCCCCTTTACCCCGCATCGCCATTTCAATCACAGCATATTGATGTTGGTCGGTAATTTCTAATAAAGTTTTGGGTACGCCAATTTCGTTGTTAAAGTTAGCTTGAGTTTTGAGAACTTTTCCACGAGTACCTAGAACCGCCGCAATCAATTCTTTTGTACTAGTTTTGCCTACTGAACCAGTCACCCCAATAATGGGAATCTCAAAGCGATCGCGCCACCAAGAGGCAATTTGTTGATAAGCCTGTAGGGTATCGGTAACAATAAATTGAGGAATCTCTGGGCTGAGAGATAAAGGACGAGATACAATCAAAGCTGCCGCTCCACGGGAGATCGCCGTATCGGTAAAATCATGTCCGTCAAATTGATCTCCTACTAAAGCTACAAATAAATCTCCCGCTTGAAGAGTGCGGGTATCTGTAGTAACACCAGTAATCGGCTTATTAAGAGCGGTATTGGTTGTATTTGAGGGATTAGTGTTGAGAATTGTACGCAATTCGAGCAGCGGAAAAGATAAGCTCATGGTGAAAATTGCCTATGACCGAGTTATTTTTTACATTTTACACCAGTACAATTTACTATATTTTTTATGACTCATCCTAAAAACTACTGATGATTTATGTGTAGAAAATTAATCGATCTTTTATAGCATTAATTAATTTTTACCTTTAAGATGATAAACATAAATTATCCATAAATTTTAGTTTTATTACATCAGCAACTTAAAAGATTTTATTAAATTTATTTAAAATTTTATCCTAATTAATTTTTGGGCGAGGTCGATAAATTGTGAACAAAAAAGGATTCGTTCGTGGGGTTGAATCTACTAAAGCAGAACAGGAATATTTATACGATCACTTTCTTTATTATACTCAAGAAGAAAAACCTGAAGAAGTTATTAGAAGATTTCGCTATTTATTTATTAAAGCAACTGGTTACGAGGATAACCATGCACGTTTAGCATTAGAAAAAATTGTGATGGCAGAAAACGCCCATCATGAATTTCCTTTATTTCTCAATCGATGCTGTCATATTATTATCAACCGTTGGCAACTCAATCCTGACCTGAAACTAGAAATTCCTCTATTAGTAACCGAATTAGAACAGGCATTACCACCTGGAAGTGCTACTTCTCGTAGTTCTAAAAAATTGAGACAACTGATCAAAGATTTTCAAACAACCGAACAGTATACGAAATTACAGCGTTTAGCCCGTTTAATCAATCTCAGTCCAGAAGGTAGAGCTAGGCTGCAAAGAGTAGAAATAGTTGAAACTTCTGTAGGAGATTTAATCGAACGCTATCCCTATTTACATCAACATTGTTTGGTTAGTGAAGATAGCACTGAAGAATTTCTCCAAACGGTTCAGACGATTCAGCATAAACTGCAACGAGATTATGAGGTCAATCTCACTCAGTATATAACTTGCCGCGTGCGGATGGTGCAAACAGTCCGTCAATATAAAGCAGCCAATCAAACCAAAATTCCTAAAAAACTAATTAAACCCATGAAAAATCCGACTTTGTTAAGCGATCACGAGTTAGATCGAGCTTTAAGTCATTATATGGGGAAAGTAGAAAAAAACTATAGTTATCGCGACCTGTCTCAAAGTTTTTTAAGTCATACTACACGAGTTAGTTCATATAAAGCTTTTAAAAACGATTTATATGAATATATGATTTCTGGAATCGATCCCAACTATGGAAAACGCCGTTTTAACGATCAATTGCATCGATGTTTGCAAGACACTCTACCAGATTTTCATGACCGCCAACTCAATGAATTTTTAATACTGCGTACCTGTTCTCAGTTGTTTAAATTTTTAGTAGTAGATGGCAAGAGTAATCCCAATCACAGTCAATATCTCGATTTGATTACCTATTTAGGAGAAACCAAAGCTGTAGGATTATTATTAAAATTAGTGCTGGTATGTGGCAAACTGAAACCTTATTTGGAAAGTAGATTTTCAATTCTTTTTTCTCATTATGAAGCAACGAGCGAATCAGGAGTTCCTTGGTTGATTAAATCTTTAGAAAATTTACAAGTTGCTTTTAGCATCCATTTTGGTAAAGCTGATGTTTCCTTGTTAAAGATGATCTGACATTTTAATCCTCGCAGGGAACATCTAACACCTAAGTAAGTAGGGGAGTAGGGGAGTAAGGGAGCAAAAGGAGCAGAGGGAGAAATAAGAGTTTTTACTTTATATTTAATTTTACCCAGGTACTTAACAACTTTTTAAAGTTAATACTGCAATCATTTAATTCTGCGGTTAAGATTGTGGCGTAAATTAAAATGTTTGGTTTTTATAGGTGATTGAAGATAATTTATCCTGGCAACCAATTCAGCAAAAAGCAGTAATAATTTACGAACATTTAGCTCGATGTGCCGAATTACTCGATCCAGAGTCTGTAATTAACGAGGTTCGCTACTTATTTTTACATGGCAAAATTGAGACAGTTGAAGTTGTTAAGGCTTTAGAGGAAATTATAGCTTCTCACATCAGCGATCGCGAATTTGGCAAATTTATTAATTCTTGTTTTCATTTAATTATTAATATTTGGTTAACTAAGTCGCAATCTAGAGAATATATTCTCGGACTAATTACTGTTTTTGATGATTTTAATCCTAGAAGTAAATCTTACAATCGCTATAAAGTCAAGCTGACACAATTAATTTGTCAATATCAAACATCAGACTTTTATTTTCAACTGCGTTCTTTAGTAGCGGTTATTAATTTTGATGGTTCAAAATCGGATACAGATACTCAAATTCATAGTTTAATTCCACGTTATCCTTATTTATATCAGCATTATTTTCTAGAAAATGACTATATTAATGCCTCAGTAGAATTGATTTCCACCATCCAAGCTAACAATCAACAAAAATTTGAATTTCAATTATCTAAATATATTATTTATCAAATTAGATTATTACAAGCGGCTCGGATACGGCTACTATCTAAAGGTGCAGGAAAAGCAATTCACAGAGTTAATAATCCGACCTTACTATCGGATAAAAATTTTAAAATAGCTATCAAACACTATATTGGAAAAATTGACGGTGAACACACCCTGGTGCAAATTTCACAAAAATTAACTGGTCGCAAGAAAGCAGGTGATTCTTATCAAAATTTTAAACAAGAATTAAAACAATATTTACTGGGTAATTTTACTTCTCAAAATCCCTATTATCATTTTGATAAACAACTCGAACATAAGCTAAATGTAACTTTTTCTCAATCGGATCGTCGAGTTTTAAATAATAGTTTGATTTTACAAACTTGTAGACAGTTAATCAGTTTTTTGATTATTCAAAATGCTCAAACTCCTAATTTTGAGCGATATAAAGATTTGGCAGCTAATTTGGGAACGGCTCAAGTAGTTTTGTTATTAGTTAAAATTCTGTTAATTTGTCCAGAAGTAAAACCCGATCTAGACAAAAAAATCGTGCTTTTATTCAATCACTATCAAAACCACAAAATTGAAGAAGTATTATGGTTAGTTAAATCCTTAGAATATTTAGTGATCGCTAACAGCATTTATTTTGGAAAAGTTGACGTTTCTTTAGCTAAAAATAGTTTTAATCTTGGTTAATATTTTAATCTCGCAAAACATAACCTACACCGCGAACAGTTTGAATTAAACGTTGCTCTTGTTGTGCCTCTAATTTGAGACGTAAATAGCGAACATAAACTTCAATAATATTAGAATCTCCCATAAAATCGTAACCCCAAACCCGTTCTAAAATTTGGTCGCGAGTTAGTACTTGGCGGGGATGAGACATCAAATATTCTAATAAATCAAACTCTTTAGCTGTTAACTCGATCGCCCGCTTGGCTCGGTATACTTCACGAGTAGAGCGATTTAAAGTCAAATCAGTAAATTGGAGCAAATCTGTATCTAAGACTTGATCTCGACGCAAACCAGCCCGAATTCTGGCTAATAACTCCTCAATACTAAAAGGTTTAATTACATAATCATCCGCACCAGCATCCAAACCAGCAACGCGATCGCTCACTTCATCTTTAGCAGTTAATAAAATAATCGGTATTTTGCTACCAGTCTGACGTAAGCGGCGACAAATTTCCAACCCCGATATTCCCGGTAACATCCAATCGAGTAAAATTAAATCCGGTTCGATTTCCCTAGCGGTAGTCAAACCGCTCAAACCATCAGGAGCGATCGTTACTTGATAGTCTTCAAATTCTAACTCTAGCTTAATAAATTGAGCTAGCTTGGCTTCATCTTCTACTACTAAAATATGAGGTTTCATAATTCATAATTCATAATTCATCCTTTCTCTTTAGGTAATCTAGGTGAATTACCCGAATCAATTGGGCCTAAAAGTTTATTTAAAGCTCGTAGTTGTTCGGCTGTACCCATGCAAATTAAGGCATCGCGGTCAAGAATTAAAATATCTGCCGTAGGACCTACAATTAAATTACCATCAACACGACGAATTGCTAAGACTAAAGCTCCCGATTTAGTGCGTAACTTAGCATCTTTTAAGGTTATGCCAACATAAGGACAAACTTCGGCATCAACTAAAAATTCTTCTAGATAATAGGCACGATTTGACCCTGTAATGATACCATCAACAAAATCCATTACTTGGGGACGTAAGGCCGCCGCCGCTAATCTCTTACCCCCCGTAATGTAAGGAGAAACTACCGCATCAGCACCCGCTCGTTGGAGTTTTTGTACGGCTTCTTCATTACTGGCACGGGCGATCGCTCTAATACGAGGATTGAGAGTTTTAGCTGATAATATTGTGTAAAGATTTTCTGCATCTGAAGGTAAAGCTGCTACTAAACAAATAGCGCGATCTATTTTGGCTCGCACCAAAGTTTCATCTAAGGTAGCATCTCCCAAAATAACCGTATACCCTAACTGTTTAATTTCTTCTACTTTTTCGAGATTATCGTCAATAATAATAAAAGAGATATCCTCGGCAAAGAATTCGCGGGCAACATGACTACCGGTACGTCCACAACCGCAGACAATATAATGTTGGTCTAATGATTCAATCAAACTTCTCTCCTGTCTGACTCTAATGCTTTCTTGAAAATAACCTTGAATTAGGGCTTCTGTGAAACGATTGACAATATAACCAATAGTCAGCAAACCCATTAAAATTAAACCAATGGTAAACAACCTTCCTCTGGTTTCTAAGGGTCGTACCTCAGAAAAACCCACCGTAGAAAGAGTAATAATGGTCATATATGCTGATTCAGAAAAAGACCATTTTTCCACCAACCAATACCAAAGAGTGCCAATTAGTACGATGCCACCCAAGGCAAATGCACCTCGAATCAATTCTGTTCGCAAACGCCGATATTTTTCCTCAAAGGTATAGCTATACATTCACAATATTGGTATTCTTGCCAAGAAGGACTTGTTAGTTAGTTAACTAAATCTAGATTAAATCTGGTTTAAGCTGCTAGCAGTCTCAACTTATAGTTATTTTTAATTAAGGATTTTTCGATGATAATAACGTTACTCAGGAGTATTTTGTGATTCAGTCAACATTAACAGAAACTATCCCCCCCGCGTCAGCATTTCCTGACTTTGATCGCGACAGTTTTGATCGCAGCGTCATGAAAACTTACGGACGTTTTCCCATTGCGATCGCTAAAGGAGAAGGCTGTAAACTATGGGATACTAACGGTAAAGAGTATCTCGATTTCGTAGCGGGGATTGCCACCTGCACGTTAGGACACGCTCATCCAGCTTTAATTGCTGCGGTTACTGAACAAATTAAAAAGTTACATCACGTTTCTAATTTGTACTATATTCCCGAACAGGGAGAATTAGCACGGTGGTTGATCGATAATTCTTGTGCCGATAAAGTATTTTTTTGTAACTCAGGTGCAGAAGCCAACGAAGCCGCAATTAAACTGGTCAGAAAGTACGCCCAAACAGTGATCGGAAATATCCAACAGCCAGTAATTTTAACCGCTAAATCTAGCTTCCACGGACGGACGTTAGCTACTATTACCGCTACGGGACAACCCAAATATCAAAAAGGTTTTGAACCTCTAGTAGAAGGTTTTGCTTACGTACCCTATAACGATATTACTGCCGTAGAAAATGCGATCGCCGATATCGATGAAGGAACTTATCGCCGCGTAGTGGCAGTCATGATTGAACCTTTACAGGGAGAAGGGGGAGTACGTCCAGGGGATTTAGAATATTTCTTGCGGTTGCGGAAAATCTGCGATGAAAATAATATTTTACTGGTTTTTGATGAAGTACAGGTAGGAGTAGGGAGAACGGGTAAACTCTGGGGTTATGAAAATTTAGGAGTTGAGCCAGATATTTTTACTAGTGCTAAGGGTTTAGCAGGTGGCATTCCCATCGGTGCAATGTTATGTAAAGATTCCTGCGCCGTATTTGAACCGGGAAGCCATGCCAGTACCTTTGGGGGTAATCCTTTTGTCTGTGCTGCGGCGTTGGCAGTATTACACACTTTAGTAGATGAAAATATTTTACAAAACGTTCAAGCTAGAGGGGAACAGTTAAGAGTTAGATTGAGAGCGACCGCTGCTAAGTATCCCCATCTTTGCCACGAAGTGCGGGGTTGGGGTTTAATTAACGGTTTAGAATTGCGCTCGGATATTGAACTGACTTCTATCGATGTCGTTAAAGCTGCTATGGAGGCAGGATTGTTACTCGCTCCAGCAGGAACTAAAGTACTACGTTTTGTCCCTCCTCTAATTGTCTCTGAAGCCGAAGTAGACGAAGCTGCATCAATTTTAGAAACAGTACTAAGCAGTAAGCAGTAATCAGAGAATAGAAAATTACTTCCTTCTGGTTTGAATGATCTGAACTAGCAATTCGGTAAATATTTCATCATTTAATCGGTGAGCCGCTTCGAGCAAAATATCGGTATTATTTACTACACGATTATTATCTGTAGGAGCGGCTTGGGGAACGAATAAAGACAGATGATCGATCAATTGTTGTAGGTCATCTCGAATGCGCGATCGCTTGTCTTGTAATAATTGAGCCACGCGACGTATGGAACGCTCTGTTTGAAATTCCATTAATAATCTATCCCCTTGAGATGGGTTATCCATAATTGTTAATTCTCAATCGCGATCGCCACTAGTTTGCGGTCAATTATTTCAACGTTAATACTTGCATTAAAAACTAATTTTGAGGCACATGGAAAGCTTTATTAAGCTAAGTTTGAATATATCTAAAAACTATAAACTTAGTGTAAGTTTCGACATACTAAAGTTACTTAGCCTAATCTTACTTAAGATATCTCAATACAACTCAGTAACAATTCAATTTTTAAGGGCTGAGTATAACTACTACCGAAAAAGACACGCTACAATTTTCACAACAGCCTTAAGAGCATGAGGATGGGTCACTGGCATTCGATGCCAGATGGGTCTTTCTAGGGAATAAATTCACTTTATCCCACACCCCTTTGACTTGTGTCCCCTGTCAATTTTTTTTAGTCATTTAATAATTTATTAAACTATGTTTTTGAGTGAATTAGCACCAGTTTGGCAAAAATTAATGCAACAACCCCTAGCCTTTACAGGGGGATTTGTATCTGGAATCTTTAAACTCAAATTAGACGAACAACCATTATCTGATTGGTTAACACAGCAAGGATATACTCCAGTAGAGTCACCAAGCGATCGCCATAGTCAAAACAAACCTCAATCTATTTCTATCGACTAATTAGACAGAAACAATTTTGTATAATAAATAGCCAAAACTAATCATAACCTGAAGCTAGTCTTAAGCTTCTGACCCTGCCTAAAAATACCTTCCTAAGATAGATACAGTGAGAGTAAATACATCTTATTTTAAGTAGTGATATTTACTTAATCGCTCGATGATCAAGCTTCAGTTCAAAGTGCGATCAGTACTTTTGGTAATTGACAGACAGAAGCAGCACGAGGGAGGTTTAATTTAATAATGGGAAATTCCAACCAAACTATTATCCCAGAACATAGTCTAGATCGAGATTGTACAACCCTGTCAAGGCACGTACTGCAACAATTTGCAAGTTTTACTACTGAAGCGCAGGATATCAGTGCGATTATGAGTCGCATTGCCTTAGCCGCCAAACTGATTTCTCGCCGTCTGAGCCGTGCTGGATTAATGGCTGGAGCGTTAGGTTTTACTGGGGAAACCAATGTTCAAGGAGAATCGGTTAAAAAAATGGACATCTATGCTAATGATGTCTTTATTTCCGTATTCAAGCAAAGCGGTTTAGTTTGTCGCCTGGCATCAGAAGAAATGGAAAAACCGTATTATATCCCCGAAAATTGTCCTATAAGTCGTTATACACTACTTTACGACCCCATTGACGGTTCTTCTAACGTCGATATTAATTTAAATGTAGGATCAATCTTTTCTTTACGCCAACAGCAGGGGGACGATTTAGACGAGACTGCCGAAGACTTGTTACAAAACGGAGATGGGCAGATTGCCGCAGGATACGTTCTTTATGGTCCATCTACAATCCTAGTCTATTCTTTGGGTAAGGGAGTACATTCGTTTATTCTTGATCCCAGTCTAGGAGAATTTATTCTGGCAGAAGAAAATGTGACTATTCCGAGACACGGTCCGGTGTATAGTGTCAACGAAGGTAACTATTGGCAGTGGG
Organism: Pleurocapsa sp.; assembly: GCA_050330335.1. Taxonomy (GTDB): domain Bacteria; phylum Cyanobacteriota; class Cyanobacteriia; order Cyanobacteriales; family Xenococcaceae; genus Waterburya. The sequence continues at coordinate 13,720 of JBHJNX010000150.1, forward strand.
ATGAATCGATACGGGAATATATTCGCTACGTTCATCGTCATGAAGGTTATACATCTCGTTATAGTGGAGCGTTGGTAGGAGATTTTCACCGCATCTTATTACAAGGGGGAGTTTTCCTCTATCCAGGAACAGATAAACAACCCGAAGGCAAATTGAGATTGTTATACGAGTCTGCACCTCTAGCATTTCTAGCTGAACAAGCAGGAGGTAAAGCCAGCACTGGTAAGCAAAGAATTTTAGATTTTATACCAGAAAAACTACATCAGCGAACCCCATTAGCCATCGGCAGTGTGGAGGATGTGGATTTAGTCGAATCTTTTATTGAAGATTGGGCGCGTCGTGAATCAGAAGGCACTGATCGAGAAGCAATCGGCAGTAAATCCTAAGTACATTAATTAATTTAAATAGGAGTAAGAGAAATTATGGCTACAGCTAACCCGATTTTAGAAATTGAAAATCAATACGGTCAGAGTATTTGGATGGATAATCTCAGTCGCAATATTATCCAGTCGGGAGAATTACAACAGATGATTGCTGATCAGGGAATTAGAGGCATTACATCTAACCCTGCTATTTTTGAAAAAGCGATCGCGGGCAATAAAATCTACGATAGTGCGATCGAGGCGGGAATTAAAGCGGGTAAATCGGTAACGGAAATCTATGAAGATTTAATCTTTGAAGATATTACTAACGCCTGTGATATTTTTATGCCCGTTTACCAAGAGACTAATGGTTTAGATGGTTATGTCAGTATTGAAGTTCCCCCCAATTTGGCTAAAGATACGGAAAGTACCATCACTGAGGCCCGTCGTTATTTTCAGACACTTGATCGCCCGAATTTGATGATCAAAATTCCCGGCACTCCCGAAGGTTTACCCGCCGTCGAACAGGCAATTTCTGAAGGTATCAACGTTAACGTTACCCTGTTATTTTCTGTTCAAAGTTATATTAATACTGCTTGGGCATATATTAGCGGTTTGGAAAAACTTGCCGCCGCAGGAGGAGATGTCAGTAAAGTAGCCTCTGTAGCTAGTTTCTTCCTCAGTCGCATCGATAGCAATATTGACGATCGCCTTGATAGTAAACTGGAATCGGCAGAGGCAAGTTCGGTAGCCAAATTAAAAAATATTAAAGGTAAAGTGGCGATCGCCAATGCTAAAATTGCCTATCAAAAATATAAAGAAATCTCAGAGTGCGATCGCTGGACAGCTTTAGCGGCTAAAGGTGCAAAAGTACAGAGATTACTTTGGGCAAGTACCAGTACGAAAAATCCCGAATATAGCGATGTGATGTATGTAGATGAGTTAGTAGGTGCAGATACAGTTAATACTCTACCCCCCAACACCATCGAAGCTTGTGCCGACCATTGCGATCCTGCCAATCGCATTGAAACTAACATTGAAGCAGCTGAATCACTAATTGCCAGCCTAAACGACTCCGATGTGGGGATCGATCTCGATGCAGTTATGGATGAATTACTCGAAGAAGGAATTGATAAATTTATTCAACCCTTTGAATCGTTAATGTCATCTTTAGAAACCAAAGTCGATCAATTAGCAACAGTTTAAATCAGTAATCTCTGAGCCATTAGCTTCAGGCTGAAAGCATTTCTAACAAGAGCAAGAGAAAATTATGGTAGCAATTTTAGAAAATCCGTTGCGGGTGGGGTTGCAGCAAGAAAAAACCGCAGATCCAGCGATCGTGGTGATTTTTGGTGCATCGGGAGATTTAACCCAAAGAAAATTGATTCCTGCTATTTATCAAATTAGACGGGAACGTAGATTACCTCCCGAAATGACTATTGTGGGTGTCGCCAGAAGAGATTGGAGTGATGACTATTTTCGCGAACATCTGCGACAAGGTGTGGAAGAATTTGGTAACGGTGTCGGTAACCAAGAACTGTGGAAAGACTTTGCCCAAGGAATTTTTTACTGTTCGGGTAATATGGATGATGAGGCAAGTTATGAAAAACTTAATGCCTTATTGACCGAATTAGATGGCAGACGAGGAACTAGAGGCAATCGCATCTTTTATCTGGCAGTATCTCCTAACTTTTTTAAACCCGCCCTAAAACAGTTAGGTAAAGCGGGAATGTTATCAGATCCGATGAAACACCGCATCGTGATCGAAAAGCCTTTTGGCAAAGACTTGAGTTCAGCACAATCTCTCAACCGCGCCGTACAGCGAGTTTGTAAAGAAGAACAGGTATATCGTATCGATCACTATTTGGGTAAAGAAACCGTTCAAAATATTTTGGTATTCCGTTTTGGTAATGCCATTTTTGAACCCCTATGGAATCGTCAATTTGTCGATCACGTTCAAATTACCGTAGCCGAAACCGTCGGTGTTGAAGAACGGGCAGGTTATTACGAAACTTCTGGGGCATTGAGGGATATGCTACAAAATCACTTGATGCAGCTATTTGCCATTACCGCCATGGAATCCCCCAATGCTTTGGATGCAGACAGTATTCGCAGCGAAAAAACGAAAGTTTTGCAAGCCACTCGTGTTGCTGACATTAACAATTTAGAAAGATCTGCCATTCGGGGACAATATTCCGAAGGCTGGATGAAAGGTAAACCAGTTAAAGGTTATCGTCAAGAAGATGGAGTCAATCCTAACTCCACTACTCCCACTTTTGTCGCTTTAAAAATGATGGTGGATAACTGGCGGTGGAAGGGAGTACCTTTCTATCTGCGTACCGGCAAACGAATGCCTAAAAAAGTTAGTGAAATTTCCATTCATTTTCGCGAAGTTCCCTTATTAATCTTTCAATCTGCTGCCCAACAAGCTACACCCAATATTCTCAGCATGAGAATTCAACCCAACGAAGGAATTTCTCTAAAATTTGAAGCTAAAACCCCAGGGCCAGATCTGCGAACCCGTACCGTCAATATGGACTTCAGTTATGGTTCTTCCTTCGGTATGGCTACGGCGGATGCCTATCACCGTCTATTACTGGACTGTATGCTAGGAGATCAAACTCTCTTTACCCGTGCTGACGAAGTAGAAGCGGCTTGGAATATTGTTATGCCAATAATTAATGCCTGGGAATCTCCCAGCGATCCTAATTTAATGCCCCAATACGAAGCAGGAACCTGGCAACCCACAGAAGCCGAATTTCTCATCGAACGCGATCGCCGTCGCTGGCGAAGGCTTTAAAAAGAGAAAGGATGACTAATGACTAATAACTAATGACTAATAACTGAATTATGGTTTCTCCAATAGTATCTTTACAAGCTCCCAAAGACGTATCCATCGAAGATGTTGAAGCAGAATTGCGATCGCTCTGGCAAATGCAAAGTTCTGACGAAGATGGAACTCCTGCTACTAGGGCGGCAACTTTTAGTTTAATTGTCTACGAACCAGACGGTACGCAACAACTTTTAGCTTCTTTGGGTTTTTATACTGGCCCCATTGATGGCATTGCAGGTCCGAGAACCGAATTAGCAATTAAAACTGCCCAAAAAGCTTATAATTTAGAGGCTACGGGTAAAACCAATCCGCAATTACTAGAGAGATTACACTCGGAATTTGCTAAAGCTAAAGCAGAAGACAAGCTAACTCCCGAAAATAAAACCGCCGCAATTAATTACAATCCTGATTCGGCAGGGGCAATGGCTGATGAAATCGCTTCTTCTAATCCCTGTCGGATTATTACTCTGTGTCCCATGTTAGGAGAAGATACAGGGGTTAAAGCACAGGTGTCGGCTTACTGTCCGATTAACAAGCAAAATAAAAGCACTCTGATATGTTGTGAATATATTACACTAAGTGGTACAGCAGAGGCTTTAGAACGGATTGGGGGCATTATTGCCGCTCTAGCGATCGCAGATTTGCCAACTTTTGTCTGGTGGAAAGCCACCCCAACTCCAGAACACCCCCTATTCCAAAGATTGCTTAAATCTAGCGATACGGTGATTTTCGACTCTAGTGGCTTTCTCTATCCCGAAGCAGATCTTAAGTCTGTAGCTCAATTACTGCAACAGGAGACAGCGATCGCTGATTTGAATTGGCGCAGATTAGCACCTTGGCAAGAATTAACCGCCGCCGCTTTCGATCCCCCAGAAAGAAGAGCCGCAATTTATGAAGTAGATAAAGTAACTATCGATTACGAACGAGGCAATCAATCACAAGCTTTCATGTTCCTGGGTTGGATTGCCAGTCGCCTGCAATGGACTCCTGTAGAATATCTACAAGAAGGAGGAGACTACGATATTCGCACGGTTAAATTTATCGACGAAAAACAACGAGAAATTACAGCCGAATTAGCCGCTATTCCTACTGCTGACTGGGGTGATATTCCAGGAGATTTAATAAGCTTGCGCTTGAGTTCGACAAATTTAGATGCCGATTGTTGCACTGTACTCTGTTCTAGTACTACTGGCTGTATGCGAATGGAAGCAGGAGGCGGCGCACAATCTTGTTATATCGAACAGGTGACACCTCTAGCAGATCAAAAAACCGAAGGTTTACTAGCTCAACAACTGCAAAGATGGGGCAGAGAAATGTTATACGAAGAAAGCATGGCAATAATCGCTCAAATCTTGCAGATGACGGAGTCAAAGAGGTCTTAGGAGTCAATAATAAGTAACCCCAAAAAATAGAAATTAACAGCGCGCTATCAAGTGCTAAATGATAAACAATCTCGTAGTAATCTTCTCGACACAGAATATTTCATTATCTGTGGTTTAGGTAGCTTAGGACAACATTGTATTGTTTCTCTAACCGAATTTGGAGTAAAAATTATTGCCATCGAACAGCAACTACCTATTAATTGGGAAATTGAATCGTTAAAAGATTTATTGAATGACTTGATTATTGGGGATTGTCGCCACAATAATATTTTACATCGGGCTAAGATTGAAAATTGTCGGGCTGCCTTAATCGTCACCACAGATGATCGCGTCAATGTGGAAACGGCGATCGCTATACGGCAGTTAAATCCCCAAACTCGCTTGGTAGTCAGATCGGGTCAAGCTAATCTCAATCAACTATTATCCCAACAATTAGGTAATTATATTGCCTTCGAGCCTGGAGAATTGTCTACGACGGCGTTGACTCTGGCAGCTTTGGACACGGGAATTTTGGGTTATTTCGAGCTAGAAGGGCAAAATTGGCAGGTATCTCAGCGACAGATTACCCCTGATGACCGATGGCGCGATCGCTCGATTTTAAGTTTAGAGAATCATTATCGCAAAATTTTAGTTCATCTCCCTAACTATGATCAATCTCAATTTAATTTGGGAGATTGGAATGCTGGAGATGTGATTCGGGTAGGAGATCGGATAATTTATCTTGAAATTACTAATAATTTAAACACTGCTTACCCAGGCGATCGTTATTTGAGGGGGAGGAATTCTGCAACTAACAGTTGGTGGGAAAAATTAAAATTTCTCAAACAACTATCGGGCTTTTTTACCAACTTAAATTTTCGACAACAAATTAGAAGAGTAGCTTTAGTTAACGCCATAGTTATTATAAATTTACAGATTGTCGGGACGGTTTTATTGCGGTGGTACTATCCAGAAATTACTACCCTCTCGGCTTTTTTGGCGACTATTGTTTTACTATTAGGGGGATATGGGGATTTATTTGCCGAATTAGAAGATATTAACTTTATTCCCTGGTGGATACGATTATTTAGTATGATTTTAACTGTTGTAGGCACGGTTTTTGTCGGGGTAATTTATGCCTTACTAACAGAAACTTTGCTTTCTTCTCGCTTTGAATTTATCGAACAACCGCCACCCATTCCCCAGAAAGATCATGTAGCAATTGTGGGAATGGACAAAACAGGACAACAGGTTAAAGACTTACTGATTAAATTTCAACAGCAAATAGTGGGAATTACTTTTAATCTTAACTTTGAACGACAAGCTAATTTAAAAATTCCTTTAATTACTGGTAACTTAGAAACTGCACTAACTGCTGCCAATTTATCTCAAGCTAAAAGTATTGTCATTGTTACCGATGATGAGATACTCAATTTGGAAACAGCACTGATGGCTAAAGCGATCGCTCCTCGGCTTAATCTAGTGTTAAAAACTTCAGGAATTCGTCTTTCCCACCATCTCAAAATCTTATTACCAACAGCCCAAATAGTGGGGGTTTATGCCGCAGCAGCAGCAGCCTTCGCCGGAGCAGCATTTGGAGAGAATATTCTCAATCTGTTTCGTTTGGGAGATCAAACCATCTTAGTTACGGAGTATGGGATCGAAGCAGGAGATACCCTACAGGGATTATTATTAGCTGATATTGCTTACGGTTATGGAGTTATTCCCCTCCTCTATCAACAACCAAGACGAACATCAGTATTACTCCCTTTAGATGAACTAACTGTTAAAATAGGCGATCGCTTGATTGTGTTGGCAACTATAGATGGATTGCGTCGTATCGAACAAGGACAGTTAAACTACTCGGTTAAACAATGGCAAATTAGAATTGAAAGAGCTTTAACCACCGATGCCATTTTTGAAGGGGCTAATGCGATCGCCAGAATCACGGGATGCAGCTTAACTTTAGCCAGAGAAACTATGAACCATTTACCCCAAACTCTTGAAGTAAAACTCTATCAACATCAAGCATATAGATTGGTTAAAGAACTAAAAAAAACCTTGGTAATTTCTCATCTGTTAACCTAAATATAGCGATTCTAGATGATTTAACTACTGCAACATCAAAGCTACTTGTTTAGCAAAATAAGTCAAAATCAAATCTGCCCCTGCCCGTTTCATACTGGTTAGAGTTTCTAAAACTACTTTTTTTTCATCAATCCAACCTTGTTGTGCAGCAGCTTTAACCATCGCATATTCGCCACTGACGTTATAAGCAGCAACAGGTAAATTAGTATATTCCTTAATGAGACGAATAATATCTAGATAAGCTAAAGCTGGTTTGATCATAACCATGTCTGCCCCTTCAGCAATATCTAAGGCTACCTCTTTAATCGCTTCTCGACTATTAGCAGGATTCATTTGATAGGTTTGTTTGTCGCCAAATTGAGGGGCAGATTCTAAGGCATCGCGGAAAGGGCCATAATAAGCTGAAGCGTATTTAGCAGAATAAGCTAAGATTCCCACATCGAAGTAACCAGCAGCATCTAAACCTCGACGAATTTCCCCCACTCTACCATCCATCATATCGGAAGGGGCTACTATGTCTGCTCCTGCTGCTGCTTGGGAGACTGCTTGTTTTACTAGCACTTCTACTGTTTCGTCGTTAAGTATCTTGCCATCTTTGACGATACCATCATGACCATAGGTAGAAAAAGGATCTAGTGCCACATCAGTAACAACGGTAATTTCAGGAATTTCTTGTTTAATTGCTTTTACGGTGCGTTGTACTAAACCATCTGGGTTATAGCTTTCTGTTCCTGCGTTATCTTTCTTGTCTGTAGAAATCAGAGGAAATAGGGCGATCGCATTAATTCCTAAATTAGCAACATCCCCTATTTCTTTTAGCAGTAAATCGAGGGAATAACGATAAATTTCTGGCATCGAAGGAATCTCTTCTTGCTGGTTTTCCCCTTCGGTGACAAACACGGGATAAATTAGATCGTTAACTGTTAATTGGTTTTCTTGCACCATACGGCGTAAGGATGCAGTGCCACGGAGGCGACGGGGGCGATGAAATAAAGAGAGATGTTGATTAGTAGAAGTCATAATGGGCGATCGCTTAGGATTGGGATTGTTTCAAACCCAGGATAAATAATTTACTAGGATTAATTTTAAGATAATAATAATCGTTATCAAAAAGTTTTTAGATTTTTAGTAGGTGAGGGAAGACTTGTCGCAGCACTCTAGCAGAGTCGCGCAGTTGTTCTGCTTCTGTTTCACTGAGAGCTAAATCAATGGTTTTGAGGATGCCTGTTTCATCGACAGCTGTAGACAACCCATCAAAACAACGGCAGATCTCGACGAAACAGAGTAATTGTCTCGTTCTATTTTGACTGCTGCTTCCAAGTCAGTAAAATCATTGGGTGCAGGTAAGGCAGTATCTATAATTCGATGCCAGTAATTTCCTGGATCTAAAGGAGGTAATTCAAAATTAAGGAATTCCCAATAGGCATTGAGCATAACGTGGAGGTGCTCGCCACTTGAAGGATGAGATAAAGAAAAAGCCAGAGAATGAGAATCTTCTCCCCAATCGGGTTGACCTAAATATATTCCATGCCAGATTAAATGCGGTTCGTTACTTGCATTGGTAACTTCTAAGAACTTTTCTTGGCGAAAAATATCGAGTTTTTGAATAAAATGAATTAACTTTTTGACAAAACGGAGCAATCCTTCCTGTTTATTGACCAAATCCCAATCAAACCAACTTAAATTATTATCCTGACAATAGGCGTTGTTATTTCCCAGTTGAGTGCGCTGAACTTCATCTCCCATTTGTAACATCGGTGTTCCTTGAGAGATAAACAAAATGGTCAAGAAATTTTTAATTTGTCGCGATCGCAATTGCTCTATTTCTGGATTATCTGTTACTCCTTCTAAACCACAGTTCCAGCTAAAGTTATCATTCGCACCGTCACAGTTTTCTTCTTGATTAGCGAGATTGTGTTTGCGATTATAGGAAACTAGATCGTTAAGAGTAAATCCATCGTGACAGGTAATAAAATTAACGCTACGATTGATATCCGTATCTAACCGTGAATAGATATCGGGACTGGCTAAAATTCTCGCTGCTAGAGCCTTAACCGAACCGCGATCGCTTTTGACAAAACGGCGCACATCATCCCGAAACGGGCCATTCCATTCGGCAAACCAATCTGCTAGTTCAACGAATCTTCCTACATCATATAGTCCGGCAGCGTCCCAAGCTTCGGCAATTAGTTTAGTTCCCGCTAAAACTGGATCGGATTCGATCCTAGAAAGAATGTTCATCGTTCCCGCTGCTTCCTTAATCGGATGTCCGAACGTGTTCCTTCTCAAAACTGTAGCTAGGTCAAAACGAAAGCCATCAACGTGCATTTCTGAAACCCAGTAGCGCAAGGAATCCAAAATTAATCTACCGACAATGGGATGATTGCCTTTAAAAGTATTGCCACAACCACTATAGTTTTTGTAGTGAGCAGGATTTTTATCCAGAATATAGTAAGTTTGGTTATCTACGCCTCGAAAAGAGAGAGTCGGCCCTTGATGATTCCCTTCTGCTGTGTGATTAAATACAACATCTAAAATTACTTCAATTCCCGCTCGATGCAGAGCTTTAACCATATCCCGAAACTCATCCACTGCACCTAAAACGTCCCGTCGCGAACTATAACCTTGATGGGGAGCAAAAAAGCCGATGGTGCTGTATCCCCAGTAGTTTTTCATTCCAGGGCGGGCATCTTGGGGATCGAACTGGTGAACCGGCAGCAATTCTACGGCAGTAATACCCAATTCCTTGAGATAGGGAATTTTTTCGATTAAACCTGCATAAGTCCCCCGTTTTTCTGGAACTACCTCCGAGTTGGGATGACGGGTAAATCCTCCAACGTGCAACTCGTAAATGACGCTTATAGAATAGGGAATTCGCGGATGGCGATCGCCTTCCCAATTATAGGTACTGGTATCTACTACTACTCCTTTTAAAGCGCAATCGCAATTATCTCCAGGTCGAGCAGCAGTATCGCGATCGTACATTTCATCGCCTACAATTGCCCTTGCATAAGGGTCTAATAGTACTTTAGTGCTATCAAAACGGCATCCTCGTTCGGGAGCAAACTGTCCGTAAGCGCGATAGGCATAAATCTGTCCTGCCTTAATATGGGGAACAAAGACGTGCCAGTAGTAGTAAGTTTTGTTGAGTGAGGAATCGAGTTTAATCGTTCGGGTTGCTTGAGCAGCGTTAGCAGTATCAAATAATAGCAGTTCTATCGCTTCAGCATTCTGGGAAAAAAGACAGAAGTTAACTCCATCGGGATAAACAGTAGCTCCTAAAGGAAAACTTTCTCCAGGTAGTACTTTATTCACAAACAACACTCCCTAGTAGCAGTTTTTAAGTACCTGGTAAATCTCTCAAAGATTGAGATAGGTGGTAGCGATCGCCCAAACAACGGAGTAAAGGACCTCGTTCGGTAAATTCCACGATGCTGACTGAAGCAACAGGCATCAGGATGCGATCGCGATAGCGACCTACATCGATTCCCAGTAGAGAACACAACATAATCCGAATGGTTGCTTTATGAGAAACTACCAAAATATTTCCACTGTCGTAGGTTTGTTCGATCTCTTCTAAAACTGCACCACTACGACGAGCGATATCGATGCCTTTTTCGCCACCAGAAGGAGAGTTCCAACCTGGATCTGCCAACCAACGGACATATTCGTCGTGAAACTCCTGATTTACCTCTTCTGGAGTTTTTCCTTCCCATTTACCGTAGGCAATTTCTTTTAATCCGTCTCGCAGTTGTAGATCCATTCCAATCGAATCGGATAGAGGTTTAGCTGTTTCAACTGTACGCCACAGAGGACTACAAAAGATCGCCGTCCAGGGCAGGGATTTATAGGCATTGGCAAAATCTTCTGCCATCCGCATTCCTTCTGGGGTTAATTTTACATCCAGAGTTCCACAGTAACCTCCTGTTTTGCTAGCGGTCGTTTCTCCATGGCGCAGAAAGTAGATTGTGAGGCTCATAGTATTTTGTCAATTAAACTACCAATCATTAATTTAGTTGATTATTTGTACTTGCAAAGCAGCACTAGCTTGGGAATATTCTCGAACTTCAATGGGTACGGCTAAGACGTCCCAAATATCTTGGCAATATTCAGCAATAGAGCGATCGCTGGAGAATTTACCCATACGTGCTACATTCAGAATTGACATTCTCGTCCAGTTATCGGGATCTTTGTAAGCTTTTCCTACTCGCGCTTGACATTCAATATAAGACTGATAATCCGCCAGAAGCAAGTAAGGATCGTCATAAACCAGATTATCCACAAGAGGTTTAAATAGATTGCTATCTCCAAAAGAAAAGAAACCGGAAGCAATCAGATCGATCGCGGCTTTGAGTTCAGCATTGGCATGATAATAATCCCAGGGATTGTAACCTTGTGCTTTTAGGGCTTGGACTTCTGGAGTTTTTAAACCAAACAAGAAGAAATTTTCTGCTCCTACTTCTTCCCGTATCTCTACATTAGCACCATCGAGAGTACCGATAGTTAATGCCCCGTTGAGGGAGAATTTCATATTACCCGTGCCAGAAGCTTCTTTTCCTGCGGTAGAAATTTGTTCGGATAATTCCGCAGCCGGGTAAACCCTTTGACCAAAAGTAACATTGTAATCAGGGAGAAATACTACTTTCAGGCGATCGCCGATATCGGGGTCGTTATTGATAATGTCTCCTATAGAATTAATCAGTTTAATAATTAATTTCGCCATATAGTAACCAGGTGCAGCTTTGCCTCCAAAGAAGAAGGTACGAGGGGTAATATCCAACTTGGGGTGTTGTTTGAGGCGATTGTAAAGAGTGACGATATGCAGCACGTTGAGATGTTGACGTTTATATTCATGAATGCGTTTGACTTGGACATCAAATAGGGAGTTGGGATTGACGGTAATTCCGGTTTTTTGTCGGGCATAATCGGCTAATTCTTGTTTGATTGCCAGTTTAGTTTCCTGCCATTGTTGGCGAAATTCAGGGTTATCCGCTAGTGGTTCGAGTCGTTTTAGTTCTGCTAAATGATTAATCCAGCGATCGCCAATTTGTTCGGTAATCAGTTTACTCAATCGGGAATTGCTCAATACCATCCAGCGACGGGGAGTGACACCGTTAGTTTTATTACTGAATTTTTCGGGGAAGAATTGGTAAAAGTCTTTGAGTACGGTTTCTTTCAATAACTCACTATGTAAGGCGGCTACACCGTTAATAGCGTGAGAGCCTACACAAGCTAAATGGGCCATCCGTACGAATTTTTCCCTATTATCGTCAATTAAAGATAGATTTGCTAGTTTTTCGTTGTTATTGGGATATTTAATTCTGACGCGATTGAGCCAACGCTGATTGATTTCGTAAATAATTTCTAAATGACGGGGTAATAAATAACCGAATAAACCCACAGACCATTTTTCTAAAGCTTCTGGTAATAAGGTGTGGTTAGTATAGGCAAAAGTATTTTGAGTAATTTGCCAAGCTTGATCCCAATCTAAAAGATGTTCGTCGATTAATAAGCGCATCAATTCTACCACTGCGATCGCTGGATGGGTATCATTGAGTTGGGCGGCAAATTTGGTGTGGAAGTTATCGAGACTCTTACTTTGAGACAGATGGATGCGAATCATGTCTTGTAAAGAACAGGAGACAAAAAAGTATTGTTGTTGCAGACGCAATTCTTTGCCTTGAGCGTGATCGTCATTGGGATAGAGAACTTTAGTCAAGTTTTCTGAGATGATTTTTTTATTGACTGCGCCGTAATAGTCCCCGATATTAAACTTTTGAAAATCAAAGGATTCGGCAGCTTCCGACCGCCAGAGACGCATGGTATTAACAGTATTGACTTTATAGCCTAAAATTGGCGTATCGTAGGGAATACCTTTTACTTCATATCCAGGTATCCAATGCACTCGATAATTACCATCAGTATCGATATAACTTTCGGTATGTCCGCCAAACTTAACCCGTACGGCAGCTTCGGGACGAGCAATTTCCCAAGGATTGCCGTATTGTAGCCATTTATCGGTAATTTCTACCTGCCAACCGTCCCTAATTTCTTGGTCGAAAATACCATATTCATAGCGGATACCATAACCCAACGCGGGAATTTCCAAAGCAGCCAATGAATCCATGTAGCAAGCAGCCAAACGACCCAAACCACCATTACCCAAGCCTGGTTCTTCTTCTTGGTTAATAATTTCTTCCAGATTCAATCCCGACTCTTCCACCGCTTGGGCGACTTGTTCGTAAATTCCCAGGTTAATTAAATTATTACCTAAATGAGGCCCTACTAAGAACTCTGCCGACAGGTAGCAAACTACTTTTACTTTGGGCTGAAAATAAACCGAATTGGTTGCCAACCACCGATTTAATAGGCGATCGCGTACCGTATAAGCCAAAGCTAAATAATAATCGTTAATACTGGCAGTACTGGTAGTTTTCCCCTGAAGATAGCGTAAATTATCAGCGATCGCTCTACGCAGAGTGGGAATACTCAATCCGGTGCGATCGTCTTCGGTGATAATCTGACTGGCAATAGATTTATTTTGAAATAGTGTCATCTCTTACTCCTAATAATCTGGCTGGTGGAAGAGACCCTGGCTTTTCAAGCCAAGGTGGCGACATCCGAGGTCTCCTCGGATGCGTGAGACCGCCGCAGGGCTTCCTTCCACTTCGTGAGCATGAAATAGCCCTACCTATAATCACTTTATGAGTGAATGGTTAAATAATGATTATTTATTGTTTGTTGGAAAATAAAATTTAAAGATAATAATTGATAACGTTATTACTGATAACTGTAAGGATCTGATGGAGTAGGAATTGTAACAACAGATTTTGCTAGTAACACTAACTGACGTTTTTCTCTAGTAGTTGCAGAGATTAAATCCTTACTAAGCAGAGTTTCTGTGATCATTTCCCCTTTAATTTCTAACCAACTATCGAGAGGATAGTTATTACGACTAGTAGTTAATTTAACGGGAATACCAATAGGATAGGCATCTACAGCACAACAGGTAATCACAAAGCGGGACAATACTATATAGTTGTCAGGCAGTTCTGGCAAGTGCAATACAAAACCACTAATATTAGCTGGTAAGCCATGATAGGCATCGGGTTCGGGATAGGCATTAAGGGTACGTACCCAATCGATCAGCGATCGCGTTTCTGGTTTAGTAGCGGTACGAAAAGCCTGGGGTTTAATCTGAGTCAGGGGTAGTTCCGATACTCCTCTTTGTAGGGCGGTTTGACTAGTTAAAATTTTGGGCGGAATTAAAAAACCAGCGATCGCAATTACTAATAATATGCTGCTACCAACTCCGCGAGGAAATAAAACAATATGTTGGTTTTGGCTGTCATTTGGTAGACGATTAATTACAATTAATAAAATTTGAATTATACTAATTGCAAAAAATATTAGGCTAGTAATTAGAACCAATTTAAAGTAATTTGGATGAATTAGCAGTCTTAACTGACCTGTAATCACATATTTAAATAATAAACTTCCCCACAGTAATATAGCGATCGCATCTAGTAAAGAATATAAATTATTTTTATTAGTCATTAGTTGTTAGTTATTAATTATTTTTGTTTACTTTAACTAAAATAGCTGTAAGTTAAAGTAAAAATAAAAGTTAATTGCGCTACTAAAGCAAAAATATAGATAATTATTTTCGGTTTAAAAATCGAAGTCATTAAGCCTAAAGCTTTAATGTCAATTGTTGGGCCAAAAACCAAAAAAGCTAGCAAAGAACTACTAGTAAAAGTTGAAGCAAACGATAAAGCAAAAAAGGAATCTACTGTAGAACAAATAGACACAATTGCTGCTAAAAGCATCATCGCTATAATCGAAGTTATCGGGTCTTGACCGAGATTTAAAACTAATTCACGAGGCACAAAAACTTGAATACTTGCCGCGATCGCACTACCCAAAATTAAAATTCCTCCTAGTTCTTTTAATTCTTGAATGACATTGTTTAAAAATGGTATCCAATTGGTTGTGAATAAATCTTTAGAAATCACAGGAGTAGATTTAGACAAAGTAATGTCCATCTCTATAGATTTGCCATTATCTAATAAAAAAGTTCCCGATCTCAACAGAGGAAGAACATCTTGTTGCGTAGTTTTTGGGCTAAAACGTTCGGGATTAAGTTGCCTAATTAAAGAAGTTTGTAATAGGGGACGATAGTCTTTTTGCCAACTAAAAATACAACCAATAATTATCGCAATTGCCAGAGAAAAAATCACCCTAAAAATAACTAGTTGGGGACGGTTGCCAAAAGCTATCCAAGTAGACCAAATTACTACAGGATTAATTGTCGGTGCGGCTAATAAAAAAGCGATCGCCACAGCAGGAGAAACACCTTTTAACAGCAGTCTTCTAGCTACAGGAATATTACCGCATTCGCACACAGGAAATAAAAATCCCACACAACTACCAACTATTGCCCCTAAGATAGGATTTTTAGGAATTTTATTAATTAATTTAGCTTCATTAATCAGAAATAATAAAGAACTAGACAGCAATACTCCTAATAACAAAAAAGGTATTGCTTCAACTAATAAACTAAAAAATAAAGTAACAGCATTATGTAATCGTTCGCTCATGCAAAATTTACCATTTATTTAACTAAAACACTCCCTATAGATTGAAAAGAGCAGATTTTATATACTATCAGCAGACTTTTTAGCAAAGTTACCAAGACTAATTTAATGAATATATTGACGCATTTACGTAAAATCGGTCGTTTACTCCGAGAAACCTTGAAACAATGGCAACAAGATAAAGCATCTCGTTTAGCAGCCGCTTTAGCATATTACACCGTGTTTTCCATTTCTCCTCTCTTAGTAATTGCGATCGCCATTGCTGGGGTGTTTTTTGGACAATCTGAGGCCAAACAACAAGTTGTCGAACAACTAGGTGGTTTAATAGGTTCAGAAGCCATGCAACCAATTTTAAACGCATTGGATAATATCAGTCAGCCTCAAGTAAGAGGTGCCGCATCTCTAATTAGTATTGGAGTTTTGTTTATTGGTGCTTCGGGGATTTTCGCACAATTACAAGATGCACTAAATACGGTGTGGAGAGTTCAACCAAATTCGGGGCAGGGAATTGGACATTTTATTCGCAAGCGAGTGTTTTCTTTTATTATGGTTGTAGCGATTGGATTTTTATTAATACTTTCTTTGCTTCTGAGCGCGGTAGTTTCTACTATTAGTAAATATCGCACTGATTTTCTGCCAGGTTCAGCAATTTTATGGGAAAACTTAGACTTTATCATATCATTAGGTTTAATGACTTTTTTGTTCGGTTTGATGTTTAAATACGTTCCCGATGCCATAATTACTTGGAAAGATGTCTGGGTGGGTTCGGTAATCACAGCATTATTATTTTTATTCGGAAAATTTCTTTTAGGCTTGTATCTTTCTAAGGGAAGTTTGGGGTCTCCTTATGGTGCAGCTGGTTCTTTAATTGTCTTTTTAGCTTGGGTATATTATTCAGCACAAATTATTTTATTAGGGGCAGAATTTACTCAAGTTTATGCTCAAATGTACGGTTCAAAAATCAGAGCGAGTAAAGGATCTAAAATCACTCAATCCTAAATATCGATCAGCTATGGCAATTTTAGTATAAACCACAGTCACAAGCAAAAATTATGGATCTGGGCAATTTAAGAAACGAATACACTTTAGAGGGTTTAACCAGAGAACAACTAGCTGACGACCCCTTTGAGCAATTTGAATTATGGTTTCAGCAAGCTTGTAAAGCCGAGCTTCCAGAACCTAATGCGATGAGTTTAGCAACCGTTTCCCCTACTGGTATGCCTTCTCAAAGGATAGTATTATTAAAATACTTTGATCGCCAAGGATTGGTTTTTTTTACCAATTACCAAAGTCAAAAAGCCCGCGAAATCGCCGAAAATTCTCAAGTATCGCTGCTATTTTTTTGGGTAGCACTAGAACGTCAGGTACGGATAATGGGACAAGCGATTAAAATTTCTACAGCCGAATCTTTAAAATATTTCACCAGTCGTCCTAGAGGTAGTCAAATCGGGGCTTGGTGTTCTCAACAGAGTCAAATTATTTCTTCCCGTCAAATATTGGAAATGAAATTTGAAGAAATCAAGCGCAAGTTTCAAGACCGAGAAATTCCTTTACCTTCAGCCTGGGGTGGTTATCGAGTCGTGCCTCAGAGTTTTGAATTTTGGCAAGGTAGACCGAATCGGCTACACGATCGCTTTTTATATTCTCGCGTCAATCCAGAATCTGTCTGGGAAATTCAGAGGTTAGCCCCCTAATCTAAACCTGAATAGTACGGAAGAAAGTTAGCCAGGTGGCTTTAGCCCCTGGTTGAATAGCGACGCGGGGATTTTAATCCCCTGTATCTTATTTGCTTTTTTGGTTCTCAATATAACGCTTA
>JBHJNX010000151.1:0-6659 GCA_050330335.1 Pleurocapsa sp.
CCGTTATAAATTGTATCTCCGATCGCAAATACTCCAGGATTATTTAAACCAATCACATCCCCTGGATATGCCTCTTCTAATGATTCTCTTCCCTGAGCAAATAATTTTTGAGGACGAGACAAACGGACGGTTTTACCAGTGCGAGCGTGTTGCACAGTCATGTCTTTTTCAAATTTTCCTGTACATACCCGCACAAAAGCTACCCGATCTCGGTGTTTGGGGTCCATATTTGCCTGAAGCTTAAAGACAAAACCCGTAAATTCGGGATAAGTAGGTTCAATTACCCCCAAAGATGATTTGTGAGATTCTGGTGGTTGAGCGTATTCTAAAAATGCTTTTAAAAATAACTCTACCCCAAAGTTAGTCATGGCACTACCAAAGAAAATTGGGGTCATTTTACCTGCGTGAACTTGTTCTAAATCAAAATCTGCACCAATTTCGTCGAGGATTTCTAATTCTTCTTTTAACTGATAATAAAGCTCTGGTTCGAGATATTCTTCGATTTTAGGATCGCCCAAGTCAATTACTGTATCTTGTGCAGCTTTACTTCCGTGAGCGCGCCTGGTGAATAGATGTACTTGTTGTTGGCGGCGGTCAAAAACACCTTTAAAGCGATCGCCCATACCAATAGGCCAATTGACTGCGTAGGTAGTTAGTCCTAATTCTTGTTCGATTTCATCAATTAATTCAAACGTTTCTCTACCAGGACGGTCAAGTTTGTTAATAAAGGTAAAGATCGGCAGCGATCGCAGTTGACAGACCTCAAATAGTTTTCGTGTTTGTGGCTCTAAACCTTTTGCGGCATCAATTAACATTACCGAGTTGTCTGCTGCTGCTAAAGTTCTGTAAGTGTCTTCACTGAAATCTTGGTGTCCTGGGGTATCCAGTAAATTGATCTGAAAATTGCTGTAATCGAATTGCAATACCGTTGAAGTAATAGAAATACCCCGTTGCTGTTCCATTTCCATCCAATCCGAAGTTACTTTACGCTGTTCTCTTCGGGATTTAACCGCACCAGCTTGATGAATTGCTCCGCCGTATAGTAGGAGTTTTTCGGTTAAGGTAGTTTTTCCTGCGTCAGGATGGGAGATGATGGCAAAATTGCGTCTACTGGCTACAGCTTGTTCGATCTCAGTCTGGATGTCTACGGACATGAAAAATTTCTAGGACAACATATTAAATATTGCCAATATTATATCTTTATACTCAGGCTAAAATTAGATTAGAGCAACTAGAAGAAAAATTTAAGCCAAAAAACAGGGAGGTTTGTGAAAATCTCCCTGAAAAATTTAATTATTTATTTAGATTTTTGGTTGGCAACTAGAGAAGCTAAATAATTAGCTTTTAGTTACAAGTCATAGTAGTTGAAGAACTATTGCTCTGGCTAACACCACCACTAGAACTACTACTAGTCTGGTGACTGGAACTAGAGCGATCGCATTTCATAGTACTACTATTTTGGACAGTAGAACTAGAATTACCAGAACCAAAAATGCGACTGCCCAAACGGTTTAACCAGGATGATTGACGCTGTTGAGTATTTGAGTTGTTAACTTCAACTCGACCATTTTGGATGGAAACGCTGGTATTACCAGCTTTAACTTTCATGTCATCGGCGTTAGCGATTCCTGCGGACAGGGCGATCGCAGTAGAGACGATGACTAGAGAAACTGATTTTTTAATATACATAAACTTCGATAACTCCACTATAAGAAGATAAGTTTTCAATTAATTGGTGGCAATCGAGAAGTGATGAAATTTTGCATCATTATATTAATATTGTCACCAAATATTTTTTGACCTGAAAAATTTAGATTATTGTAGAAATTTATTGTTTGCTGATAAGGTGGAATGCGGTAAAGATTTGCGTTATGCGATCGCGGGATGATCTAGACATATTTGATATAACAGTTATGTTAACGCAGTCAGAGTAACCTCTGACAGACCCGCTCAAATTAGCTGACTTTACGCTACTCTCTAAATACGTCTGCTTCTTTAGTTTTATGCAGCAGTTTTTTCCCTTGAGCCTCCAAGCCCTTGTTCGTCTGACACAAAAATTCACTGCTGGCGTTTTATTAGCTGGATTATGGTGTAATCCGATCTTATCTCAGTCAGTTATCGAACGCGCCTCCATCTATAAAATACGTAATCAAGTAGATCTCAGCCGACAAAATCAACAAAATTGGCTCAAAGCTAATGTGGGAGATACCATTGTTCCCCAAGATGCTGTACGTACTGGTGCTAATTCTCGCGCCGATCTGTTATTTAATGAAGGAACACTAGTCAGAACGGGTGGGGGAACAACTTTTAGATTTCCTCCTGGTAGGCGCAATTTTGAATTAACTAGTGGTGCAGCTTTAATCATGATTCGACCTGATCGAGGACAAAGCACCATTACCACTCCCCAAGCCACCGTAGTTTCTCAAGGAACTGCTTTATTTATGCAGCACGATCCTCAAAGCAATGCTTCTTTAATTGGAGTTTTGACCGAAAGTCCTGCCGGTTTGGTTAAAGTGTCTACTGCTAATGGGGATGTTTCGATTCAGTTACAAGCAGGTCAGTTTGTCTCCATCGTCCAGGGAGTTGTAGGGTTGGTAGAATACTTTGTCTTGCCAATGTTTTACGAAACTATTGAGTTAGCCGCAGGCATCGGTATGGGACAAGAAAGTGCGATCGCTCAAGAATTGCCAGAAGTACAAGCAACTATCAGAGCAGTTCAAGCTGAAGCAATTGAACCGTTAAAAAATCAGTTAGCTTGGCTCAATGGTTTTTGTCGCATTGGTATAGAAGCTGAAGGAATATCTTCTGCACTGCAATTGTTGGGTATGGGAGTTCCTGGAGGTAGAGTGAAATTTGAGCTACCCCAAAACGATTTATTTGTTATTCCTTTTCGTTCTATAGGTGGAATTACCTGGTTGAATAATTACTGTCAGGCCAACCAAACTCCACCTAATTCGGCTCCATAAACATCGAAAATTTAAGAAATATGAAGTAAATAAATCGTGGTGGTCAGTAGGGATGAAGTTAACTATTACCAGATTTTTAACCTCTGACTTGTCTGGAAAAGCTATTAAGAAACTGAGGAAATCGAGCCAAAATGTAACAGGATTTAGTCAAACATTACAGATTATTACTTTGTTTCTAATAAAAGAGACGGTAGTGACCTTAATCTTTTATCTTCAATATCGACGAAGCTAAATTATGCAATCGTCAAATAAAAAAACCAAATTTGTTGTCAAATAATTATTAAGGAGAGCTCAATGCTTGACGCTTTTTCCAGAGCTGTAGTATCAGCAGATGCTAGCACTAAATGTATCGGTGGAGAAGATATTGCTACCTTAAAATCTTTTATTGCAGAAGGTAACAGAAGATTAGATGCTGTTAATGCAATTGCTAGTAATGCTAGTTGCATGGTTTCTGATGCAGTTGCTGGTATGATTTGCGAAAATCAAGGTTTAATTCAAGCTGGCGGTAACTGCTATCCCAATCGTCGCATGGCTGCTTGTTTGCGTGACGCAGAAATTATTCTCCGTTATGTAACTTATGCTTTATTATCTGGTGACGCTTCTGTATTAGAAGACCGTTGCTTAAATGGCTTAAAAGAAACTTATAGTGCTTTAGGTGTACCTGCTACTTCTACTGCTCGTGCAGTTCAAATCATGAAAGCACAGGCTGCTGCTCACATCAAAGATCAGCCTAGTGAAGCTTTAGCTGGTAACAGATTGCGTAAAATGGGATCTATTGTAGCTGAAGATCGCTGTGCAAGCCTTGTTGCTGAGGCTGCTAGCTACTTTGATCGCGTGATTTCCGCTCTTAGCTAGGAGTTTTTCCATTTTTTCACAGTCAGTTTCCTCTAGAAACTTGTACTTAATTATATATTTTGTAGCTTTTGTCAAAAGCAATTCAGGAGATACCTAAATTATGAAATCTGTTGTTACTACAGTTGTTACTGCTGCTGATGCGGCAGGACGTTTTCCCAGCACTTCTGACCTAGAGTCAGTACAAGGTAGCCTTCAGCGTGCTGCGGCTCGCATGGAAGCTGCTGAAAAATTAGCTAGCAACATCGACAACGTTGCTCAAGAAGCTTACGATGCTTGCATTAAAAAGTATTCTTACCTCAACAATTCAGGTGAAGCTAATTCTAATGATACATTTAAAGCTAAGTGCTTGCGCGATATCAAACACTATATGCGTTTGATCAACTACTGCTTAGTTGTAGGTGGTACTGGTCCTTTGGATGAATGGGGTATTGCTGGACAGCGTGAAGTTTA
This sequence comes from Pleurocapsa sp., assembly GCA_050330335.1. Taxonomy (GTDB): domain Bacteria; phylum Cyanobacteriota; class Cyanobacteriia; order Cyanobacteriales; family Xenococcaceae; genus Waterburya. The sequence continues at coordinate 4,272 of JBHJNX010000151.1, forward strand.
TCGTGCATTAGGCTTGCCTACTGCTCCTTATGTAGAAGCTTTAAGCTTTGCTCGTAACCGTGGTTGCGCGCCTCGCGATATGTCCGCTCAAGCTTTAACTGAGTACAATGCTCTTCTCGACTATTTAATTAACTCCTTGTCTTAGGAGATAATTTAGTTGAGCTTAATGGCTGTTTGAAATTTAAGTCAACTCAGTGTCTGGAGATTCTTAGTCTGTTGCTTTGACTCTGCGATCGCATGATTTTTCAAAATTGAAATTCTTGGCGATTTACAATGAGTTTGAGTAGCAGCCCAAGAGTCTCCATTGTTTTTGTTTATTTAAATCTAGTTTTTACCCAAAAGCGATCGCACCTTATGACTATAGATGCTCTGTTTGAACAACTCAAACATCCCAATCCCAATCTACGCCGACAGGCAATGTGGGAATTAACTGAAGTTCGCGATGAAAATACGATTCCTCGTTTAATGGCTATTTTAGGAGAAGAGGAGGTAACCTATAGGAGAACAGCGGTTAAAGCTTTAGGGGCTATTGGTGCAGATGTTGTACCTTTAGTGGTAGAATCTTTGCTCAATAGCGATAACCCTACAATTCGTTCCAGTTGCGCTAAGGTGTTGGCACAAATTGCCGTCAACTACCCCGATGTTCCCTTTCCTGAAGAAGGTATTCAAGGATTAAAACAGGCACTTAACGACCCAAATCCTGTAGTTAATATTCCTGCTGTTATGACTTTGGGCGAAATTGGCTCGCCAGTTTTTGAGCTTTTGGTAGAAACCCTCAACACTACCGATAATTTAGCAGTAGGAGTAGCCATTATCAATGCTCTGGGTTCAATGGGAGACGAAAGAGCCATAGAAATTTTAACTAATCTCAGTCAGGATGAATCTGTAGACCCCTATATCAGCGAATCGGCAACTAGTGCTTTATCTCGCTTAGAAATGGTTATAAAATACAATCCTAGAAGTTAAAAGTCTTAATGTCAGTCATCATTTAACAGCGAGCAATTATCTTTTTTTTTGTTCAATGGTCAATGTTTAATGTTTAATAGACCTATGAGCATAAGTCTTTAATCCTTGCGATTTGAGTACAAATGACAAATGACAAAAAACTTTTGATTTTAATACTTATTTTGGCGCATAAGTCTAATGTTTAATGTACCCTACTATTTCCATGAGTAATACTCCTACTAACACCCAATTGCTTTCTCATACCGAAACAGATGAACTTTTAGCCACAATTCTAGAACAACTGACGCGGAATACCTTTGATACGAGCGATCGAGAGTTAATTAAGCAGATGGTGGAATGTTTGGGAGATACCAGGGGTTTAGTAAGACTGGAATTTGCGGAAGCTTTGGGAAAAGTGGGCAAACCAGCCGTACCTTTATTGATCGACGCTCTCTTACATCACCCTAATGTAGTCGTCCGTAGAGCCGCAGCTAAAACGTTAACTCTAATTGGAGATCCCAGTGCGGTACCCGATTTGATTTATGCTTTGTTGAACGACGAAGATACAGTAGTTCAAGGTTCATCCATCGGCGCATTAGCTCGCACAGGAGAAACCGCCGTTGCTCCCTTATTAGAAATTTTAGCCTCCCCAGACTCGATAGAAAGTCATAAGGGTCATGCAGCTTGGGCTTTAGCTTTTATTGGCTCGAAAGCCGAAGCACAATTATATCAGGCTTATGATTCTGACTCTCCAGAAGTAAGAGCGGCAGTAGTAGGAGCGATCGCCAAAGTAGCGGAAGAAAACCGTCAGGAAAAAGCTTTAAATCTCTTGGTTCACTCTCTCGACGATCCTGCTGCTAATGTTCGCAGTGAAGCCGCTGCTGTTTTGGGAAATCTCAAATATCAGCCAGCTATTCCCAAGCTCATTAAGTTACTGGAACATCCCGAAGCAGAAACCCGTAAATCGGCAGCTTTATCTTTAATGAAAATTGGCGATCGCCACTGTATTTCTTCGTTACAAACTGCATTGAATCGAGAATCTGACACAGCAACTCAAAAAGCGATCGCACTTAGTATATCCCTGTTAGAAAGACAGCCAGAAGATGATGATTGGGATTAATAGGTAATAGGTAAGTGACTGTCGCAGCCAAGACTTACTTGGGTAAAAAATAATCACTAGAAACGCGGTCAACCATGAACAAACAAAAATTACCCATAAATCTAACTGGTGTATCTCGTACTATGTTGATGACGACCAAGGCGCGAGTTGATGAACAGCAACGAGATGATAGACTATTAGCAGATCCCACTGTGGTGGAATGGTGGCGATCGCTTTTATTGCCATTTATAATCTAGCAACATTGCTGTTTGTACCTGGTTCACTTCTGACGGTCAAAGGAGGTTGTTTGTTCGGCATTGTTTGGGGTTCGGTTTATGTTTTAA